>JAMOUL010000071.1 GCA_027062035.1 Candidatus Aminicenantota bacterium
TACCACAGCGGGGTTGAATTTTTCCATTTGTTCCCTTAACCTTTTAAGGTTTCTTCCAGCAGCAAGCCCTATTACTTCAATCCCGTTCTTTTCCGCAATCTCAAGTGTAAGGGTTCCAATAACCCCGGTACTCCCTATAACCGCAATCTTCATTTGGCTAACCAGAGAAGCAGATAATAATATATGGGAGCCGCAAAGATATAGCTATCAATCCTGTCGAGCACTCCTCCATGTCCGGGAATAATGCTGGAGGAATCCTTTACCCCTGCAGCTCTCTTGAAAAGGCTTTCAAAGGGATCAGAAATCTGGGCAAAAAGGCAGGTTAAAAATCCTATAACGGGTAAAATGGGTGTGGCAATCTTAAGATAGGCTCCGGGCAAAGCTGCAAGTGCGCCTGCAAAAAGTGCTGCTATGAAACCTTCCCAGCTTTTATTTGGGGAAGCTGCAGGATATATCTTATGTTTACCAAAGGCAGTTCCAATAAGATAGGCTGCCGTATCCCCGATGGAAATGATAAAGATTATTAAATAAAAGAACCATTTGCCCAGTGACCAGATCAAATATATGTGGAAAAGGGTAGGGGCGAGTATGACAGCAGGAAGAAGTGCTGTAGAAACATCTTTTAAAAAGCCCGGTACATTTTCCCTTCCAGTGAAAAGCAATGAAACAAATCCAGTCATAAAAATCACAAGAAGGATGCCAAAGAAAAATACCTGAAATTTGAGGGAAAAAAGAAGAACCAGAAAATTTAGCACTGCGAGCATCTTAAATCCAGCTCTTCCTCCTATAAGATTCCCCATTTCCCATGCAGCAGGCGAAAGTATTAGTACAAATGCAATGAAAAAGGGCATATCAGGTAAAAGGGTAATCCCCACCACCAGGGCGATAAGCATAATGGCCGATGCAGTCCTGATTAAAAATTCCTTCATATTCTACCGAACCTCCTTTCTCTTCTTTGATAGTCGAGCAACGCCTTTATATACTCCCTTTCAGAAAAATCAGGCCATAAAACAGGGGTAAAATAAAGCTCTGTATATGCCATCTGCCAGAGGAGAAAATTGCTTATTCTCTGTTCTCCGCTTGTTCTTATTAAAAGGTCTGGATCCGGCACATGGGGCAAATAAAGATGGCGGCGAAAGGCGTCAACAGAAAACTCTCCTTCCCCGGCCATTCCCTTCGCTGCCCTCACAATCTCAGCCCTACCCCCATAGTTCACAGCAAGGATAAGCTCGAGCCTCTGTCCGGAGGAAGTTTCCCCTTCTGCCTTCCTTATTAAATTCTGAATATCTTCAGGAAGCTCCTCTATATCACCTGCAATTTTAAGTCTTATCCCATTCTTTTTTAAGGTTTTAACCTCTTTTTTCAGATAATTTCTCAAAAGGTTCATGAGAAAATCTATTTCCTCCCTGGGCCTGTTCCAGTTTTCTTTACTGAAAGCAAAGGCGGTTAGATACTTAATTCCCAGCTTTGCCGAGAGTTCCACCACTTTCCTTAGAGTCCTTGCACCCCTTTCGTGTCCCTTTACCCTGGGCAGACCTCTCTTCTTTGCCCATCTTCCATTACCATCCATTATTACGGCTACATGTACAGGGAGTTTTTCCGGTATAAGAGACTTAGCAAGTTCTGCAGCCTTACCTTTCAATCCTTCCACTTCCATCCTGATTATTATAAGGATTTCCCTTTTTTAAATCCAGATTTTAGAATTCTTTTATGGAAGAAGACATCTTTCTATTTCACAGAAGGATTTTAATCCTTGGCCCGGTTGATAGCGGAAAAAGTTATTTATTCAGGAGGATCATAGAACTCTGGAAGAGAAGGGGCTACAGATTTACCGCCCTTGACACAGATGTGGGCCAATCCACACTGGGGTTACCCACAACTATCACACTTATGGAAAGAGGAAATACAACCTTTTTCTTTTACGGTTTTACAACACCCAGAGCTCATCCGCCCCGTTTCCTTGCCGGCGTATCCAGAATGAACCGTGCAGGACGCATTGTTGTAGATACAACGGGATACATCGAATATCCGGGAGGACTGGAGCTCAAAAGGGCTAAAATAGAGATGCTCAATCCTGACCTTATTGTTGCTTTTCCTTCCACAGACCCCGGCTGGAAGGAGTTTCTCGATTCCCTACCTTTTAAAGTGATAAGAATGAAACGAGAACCTGCGGTAAAAAAGAGGTCGTCCAGAGAAAGGGAGATTTACAGAAACAAAAAACTCAGGGAATATTTCTCTGAAACTCAAGAATTTGAGGTAAAAAAGAACTCACTATTCCCTGTAAAACTCGGGACAAGGCCCATGGCCGGTGCACTGGTAAGCCTTCGTCAGGGGAATACAGATATTTCTCTGGGATATATAAAAAGCCTTCAGGGGGAAAGGGTCAAAATTATGGTTCCCAGAGGAAAAAATCACCCGGGGTACATCCTTTTTTCTACTTATCTCTACGAAGGTTTTCCTTCTCAACCCTCACTCTTTTGAGCCTCTTTATCTACCGGTTCAAGCGGAATGATCGCCCAGGAAATAAGATATGCCAGTATGGCTGGTAGAAGCCCGGTAAGAAAGCCCAGAAAAACCATGATAAGTCTTATAAGTGTGGGATCCAGGTCCAGATACTCACCAAGACCACCGCATATACCAGCAATTTTTCTATCCCTTCTGCTTCTGTAAAGCCTTTTCATCTTTCACCTCCATATATTTAAACGAAAAAAATCCCTTAAGTTCAAAGCTAAATGAAGTCTGGAGCGAGGCAAAAAGCAATATTTTCTCTTGACATCACCCTGTATTTTTAGGAAAATTAAAAAAGGCCGGGATAGCTCAGACGGTAGAGCAGGGGACTGAAAATCCCCGTGTCGGCGGTTCGATTCCGTCTCCCGGCATTTTTTTATGCCTTGAAAACCCATTTAAAAAAAGAGCTTAGAAATTTCTCATTTATTCTGATAGGGTCTGCCATCCTCGGTCTGGCCTACGCGCTGTTCCTGATACCCCACCACATTGTTCCAGGAGGAGTGTCAGGCGTCGCAATTATTCTGAATTACTTCTTCAGGTTACCCGTGGGTCTTATGTCTATTGTACTCAATATCCCCATCCTGTATCTGGGGGTAAAGGTTCTTGGAGGAAAGTATGGAGTCAGAACAATTGCCGGTATGGTTATTCTTAACTTTTCCATAGACTTCATGCACGAAATTCTGAAACTCCCTCAGGGAACTTCCAATCCCCTGCTGGCTTCCATTTATGGTGGAATATTGCTTGGGGTGGGACTGGGATTGGTTTTTAAGGGAAGGGCTTCCACCGGAGGCACAGACGTAATTGGAATGGTTATTAACAAATGGACAGGTATAAGTGTTGGGGTGGGAATCTTTATTGTGGATTTTTTCATCATTTCCCTTTCGGGATTTGCCTTTCATTCTTTAGAGGCTCCCCTCTTTGGCTATTTAACCCTCTACCTTTCTTCCAAAGTAATAGACTTTGTTCTTGAGGGATGGAGCTATGCAAAATTGGCTCTTATAATAACCGAAAGGGAAAATGAAGTAAGGGAATATATTCTCAAAAATATGGGGAGATCCGGGACCTTTCTTCATGGGGAAACTTTCTATCTTGGGAAACCAAGAAAGGTGGTAATGACGGTGATTTCAAGGAAAGAATTTCCTATCCTGCGTCAGGAAATAAAAAAGATAGACCCCGAATCTTTTATGATAATAACCGATGTTTATGAAGTCATAGGAAAGGGATTCAGGACCCGGGGTGTGTAAGAATATCCGCTAAATCCTCTTCTATCGTTTTTCTGGGATGTTCTATTATACGTCCAACCTCTTTCCCATCCCTGTAAATTATGAAGGTGGGTATCCTCTGAATATTATATTTTTCCCTCACAGGAAGTTTTCTCCCCCTGGGAATGGGTATGAGGTCATAACTAATATTAGGGTTCTCTGCTTCCCACATCACCTTCAAAAATTCGGGAACGTGGAGTCTGGAATCTTTACACCAGTAGCCGAAAACCACCACTATTCTGTAATGATCCTTCACCTCGGCTATTTTCTTTACAGCTTCCTGGTTTGGCTTATAGTTAGGAACCAGCATTGAAAGCGTAAATATAAGAGGTAGAAACCCCCTCATAATCTCCCCCTTTTTATTCTGCTGGAATGGGAACCAGTGCTACTGCGTCAGCTCCTGCTTCTTTGCATTTGTCAATGAGGTCCACAACCACCTGATATTTAACCTTGGGACCAACTCTGAGGAAGATTCTTCTGTCAACCCTTGTGGAAAGTTTCATTCTGAGAGTTTCAAGAAGATCATTATAGGTAAGAGGCTGGTTATTAAGGGTAATATCAAGGCCCCCGGGTTTGGATGTGTCCTTTTTTACCACCAGCATTGGGATGGTGGATTTCACCGGATTCTGCTCTGCTTCCTTCTGACTCTGGACTTCAGGAAGTTTTACATCCATACCCTGCTGAGCCGTTGGGGTGAGAACCATAAATATTATTAATAGGACCAGCAATACATCACAGAATGGGACCACGTTGGGGTCCGACTTTATGCTTCCGGAACCTACAGAAACACCCATAGATATTCCTCCTTTATTTTCTCCCGTAAATTTTACCCTTTAAAAATTACCATGTCAATCACCCTCGAATATTTTATTTTAAATTGACAAGAAAAGGCACAAAGAATAGAATTTTCTTGGAATCCAATCAATAGATAGGAGGAATCATGGATTATACACCCTATTTCTCAAAAAACGCTATGAGGATGAAAAGGTCGGAAATAAGGGAACTATTGAAACTGGTCAATCAGCCTGAAATGATCTCATTCGCAGGCGGACTACCGGCCCCCGACGTTTTTCCTGTGGAGGAATTGAAAGAAATAATGAACGAAGTGATGAATAGAGAAGGAAGAAAGGCTCTTCAATATGGACCTACAGAAGGAGACCCCCGTCTAAAGGAAGAACTTATTAAACTTATGGCAAAGGAAGGCATTTCCGCAACTCCTGATAATATTCTTATAGTCACTGCCTCTCAGCAGGGACTTGACCTTCTGGGAAAGGTATTTATTGACAGAAAAGACACTGTAATCATGGAATCTCCAACCTATGTTGGAGCTATCCAGGCATTTAACTCCTATAGCGCTCACATGGAGACAGTGGAATGTGACGATGATGGGATGATACCTGAAGCCCTGGACGATAAACTAAGGTACCTATTTGAAAGAGGAATCAAACCCAAGTTTATATACCTTATACCTGACTTCCAGAATCCCTCCGGTGTAACTTTACCCAGGGAAAGAAGGGAGGAGATCCTTGCCATTGCTGAAAAGTACAAAATGATAGTGGTGGAGGACACGCCTTACAGACAGCTGAGGTTTGAAGGCTCACCCGAACCAGCACTTAAATCTCTTGATAAAAACGGAAGGGTAATATCCCTCTTCACCTTCTCAAAAATATTCCTCCCTGGATTCAGACTCGGATGGATAGTGGCACCCTCCAAAATCATAGAAAAACTGGTTATGGCAAAACAATCTGCTGACCTCTGCACTTCCCCCTTCGTTCAGGCAGTGACCTATGAATTTCTGAAAAGGGGACTTCTGGACAAACAGATAACCCTCATAATAAAGGAATACAGAAAGAAGAGAGACCACATGCTGGCAATGCTTGATAAGTACATGCCCAAACTGAAGGGATTAAAGTGGACAAAACCCAAGGGAGGTTTGTTCCTCTGGGTCACCCTTCCAGAGTACATGAATTCCAGAGAACTGTTCATGAGAGCGGTGGAGAAAAAGGTTGCCTTTGTGGTGGGCTCTGCATTCCACCCCCATGAAAAATGTGAAAACGCCCTTAGAATGAACTTCTCTTACTCTTCCTTCGAACAAATAGAAGAAGGGGTCAAAAGATTTGCCCAGGCCCTCAAAGACTACGACGCCGAAATCAAAAGGAAAGAATCAACTGTTATTACACCCTGAGGAAGGAAATTCGGGTTTCGAAATTCTAAATTAAGAGATTTTAGAAATAACCGCAGCAAAGAGAAGGGCTATAAACGAAAAGGTTATTATTGTAGCTCCAGAAGGAAGATTCAAAAAATAGGAAAGGATTAATCCCGCAGTTACCGAAACGAATCCTATGGTGGCTGACAATATTGCATAGGCTTTCATGTTTCTGGCAAAAAACAGAGAAATAAGCGGTGGAATTACAAGCAAACCTGAAAACAGAATAATGCCCACTATTTTTATGGATACAACTATTATAAAGGCTGTTAAAAAGAGAAAAAGGTAATACACCAGATCCACGTTTATTCCTATGACCCTGGAGGTTTCTTCATCAAAGGTAGAAAATACCATCTCTTTGAAGAAGATTGAGAAGAACAAAATAGTGAGAACAAAGGCCAACCCTGCCAGATATACCTCCTGTTTTCCTACAAGTAATATATCCCCGAAAAGATATCCCATTATATTGGGGGTATAACCCTTTATAAACCCCAGGAGCAAAATGCCAAGAGCCATAGAAAAGGGAAAGAAAACTCCCACTGCGCTTTCTTCCTCTATTCTGTAATTTTTAGCGAAAAAACCGATTGCCAGGCCAGTTACAACAGCAAATATCATGGCGGAAATTAGAGGGTCAAAACCCACGAGAAGTCCTATAACAACACCGGCAAAGGAAGAATGCGCTATCCCGGCTCCAATAAAGGTCATACGCCGAATAACAACAAAGCTTCCAAGGAGGGCGGAGGCTATCCCCACCAGTGCTCCGGCAAGAAGGGCCCTTTGAACAAAGGGTAAACTCAGAATCTCACCCATTTTTATGTTTCTCCACTATCAAATGAGGTGTTGGTCCATGTCCGAAAAATGCAGCTCCCTTTCCATAAAGGCACTCCAGATTTGCTGAAGATAAAACCTCTTCAGGCCTTCCGTGTGCCACCAGCTTTCTGTTAACGCATGCGATCTTGTTTACCACCTGAGAAACGGCCATAACGTCATGGGTAACAATCAAAATAGTTGTCCCGTATTTTTCCCTTATTTTTTCCAGCATTCTGAAGAACCCCTCATGAAAGGAAGGGTCCAAACCAGTCTCAGGCTCATCAAGGATGAGCAACCTGGGCCGGGAAGCAAGGGCCCTGGCGATTAGAACACGCTGTCTTTGTCCTCCTGAAAGTGTATTAAATAATCGATTTTCCAGATGGTCCATCTCCACCGTTGCGAGTGCATCACTCACTGCATTCAGATCTTCTTCAGTATAGGACCTCAAAATTCCCCTGTATCTTCCCATCAAAACCACAGAACGAACTTTAATAGGCATTCGTCTATTGGGAGAAAGGTTCTGAGGTACATAACCTATGAGTCTCCTTTCATTTCCAAGCTCCCAGGAGGGTTTTCCAAACAATTTTACAGTTCCCTTCTGTGGTCTGAGAAGCCCCAGTATAATCTTTAAAAGTGTGGTTTTTCCTGCTCCATTGGGTCCCAGTATAGCCACGAGTGACCCTTCTTCCACATCAAGGTTTATATTCTCCAGAACCGGTTCCTGTTCATAATTAAACCATACATTCTTCAGCTCAAGAATCTTCATTTAAGCGCCTCTTTAACCAGGTGAAAGTTCCATCTTATGAACTCATCATAAGTCTTAAAATCCCTGGCTGCAAGGGGATCAAGATATACATACTTCATCTTCCTTCCACTGCACATAATCTCAGCAAATCTTCTCGGAACCGAGGGTTCCAGAACCAAAAGGTCCGCCTCGGCAACCTGAAGATTTCTGGGTCTGGGCGGCTCTCCGGGATTTTTTGTTATTACTCCCACAATATTGAAGCCATAGTCCCTGAAAAAGTATTCCCATGCTGGATGGTAAAGCAAAATCCTTCTTTTCTTTATCTCCTTTACATCAGACCTGATATTTTTATCGAGCTTCTGAATCCTTTTCAATAGTTTTCGGGTTCTCGACTCTATACTGTGCCTTTCGGATGGAAAAGTTCTTTCAAGGATTTCCCCTATTTTCTCTATTACGGGCTCCATCCTGATGGGAGATAACCAGTAGTGCGGATTGGGTTTCCCATCTTCCTTTATAAGTTCCGCGTAGCGAGATAAGTCAACCACCCGGGTGCCTTCTATGTTCCAGAACTCTAACCCTGCTCCAATCTTAAACATCACCTTCACCCTTGCCACTTCCATCATTCTGGCTGGCTCAGGAGAAAAGAAGTGGGGTGAACGATTCGGAGGAAGCATTGTAAGGACTTTTTCACCCATGAGTTCTTCGACGATAAGGGAAAGGGGACGGATAGATGCAGCAACCCGATAGGATGCCTGCAAAAGAGAAATTACTACCAAAAAGGTAAAGATTTTTCTCATATCTTTATTATAACTCAGTTTGACAAATTCTCAGTTAAACTTACATGGAAAGCACCCTGAGCACGTCCTGTTCTATGCTTTTACGAAGGTCATTGACATCGGAAAATTTTCTCTCGTCCCTGAGTCTATCCACCAGAAAAATCTCCACCCTTTCTCCCACTCTTACGTTCAATTCTCCCTCCACTGAATAGGCCTCCACAGAAATTTCAGAATCATCGAAGGTGGGTCTGGAACCTATGTAGATGGCCGCACGTAATATTCTTTTCCCCTTCTTAATATATCCGGCAAACACTCCTCTTGGCAAAATAGAATTTTCAGGTAAAATGTTTACCGTAGGAAATCCAAGGGTTCTTCCTACCCCTTTACCCTTTATCCTTACACCTTCAACAGAATACGGCCTTCCCAACAATACCGAGGCTTCCTTTACCTTCCCTTCCTCAAGAAGTTTTCTTATCCTTGTACTGGACACCTTCTCGCCACCGTAAAATACCTTATCTATGTCCCAGACCTTGAATCCCTTTTCTCTTCCAAGTTCCTTTAGAAAATCCGCACTTCCCTTTCTGCCCCTACCAAACCTGAAACCCTTTCCCACAAATATCTCCTCGAAATGCATTCTGTTTCTCAGGTATTCAATAAAATCTTCCGGCTCCATTACTGCTATATAGAGATCAAACTTAATAACCAGAGTTGCATCCACCATCTCCCTCAGGGAAAGTAATCGTTGATTAAGGGTCTGGATCAATTTTACTGGCTTTCCGAAAAATACTGATGGATGGGGCCAGAAGGTTATGGCTATCAGTTTCTTTCTGAGGGCAACGGCCCTCTCATAAGCCATCCCTATAACCTTCCTGTGACCGATATGTACCCCGTCGAAATTACCAATTGTTACAAGGGCTCCCCTTACATCTGGTGGCTCATAGAATACTTTCATTTGAGAACAAAGTAGGAGGTGAAATCTTTTATGTAGGTATAGAAGGGAGAAAGCTTGGCAATAAATAGGGCCCCAAAGGAGGCAAGTATAACGATAAGAGAGAGGACTGCAAGAAATACCGCCTTCCCTGCAGAAGGTTCCACTTCCATTTTTTCTATAATGGTGGCTATTTCTGTCTCTTCCTGAGAAGGCACTATGAATCCCTTTTTCTTTAAAATCCACAGAGCCTTCAACGTCGTAAATTCATTATAAGGACTCTTTAAGAGTATTCTTTCCACCGGGGTACTCCCATCCACAAGGTTTAAAACATGGAGTTCCAGAGAGGATATGTGTGCAGAATCATCTGGCTTTGCTTCTTCATCAGCCACTAATTCCACCTGGGACGGATCGAATTTAGGCGAAACCTCAAAAACCATGTCCTCTGAGGAAATTTCCTTCCTTATGGCAGGAAGTTCATCAATTACAGTGGCTATTTCAAGAAGGAAATTCTCAATGGGAATGGGAGGTATCATCCTGGCACCTTCATCAAGGTCTTCTTTAGAATCAAAAACATACCTTTTTATAGGTGCCGTATACAATTTATAGAATATTCTCATTAATTGCCTTCTGAGGGTTTCTTCAACTACTTCCTTATCCACAAAGCCATATTTTATAAGAATCTGACCGAGCTTTCTCTTGGAAGCCTTCTGTAATCTTATAGCATTATGCAATTCGTCTCGGCTAATTAAACCCTGCAAAAGAAGTATGTTCCCCAATCTTTCATCAAGCCTTTTAGGAAGAGAATCGGCGCCTACTATCTTCCCCTTCTCTATGTACAGGAAATAATGGGTATCTTCAGAACTGTCAACCCTTAACACCCCTGTGGATTTTTGCATTCCAAGGGTCTGAAGAACCCCGGTAAAATCTATTCCGGAGATTTTTACTGAATCCTTACCCATCATAACCTCCTCTCACTTATATACAAATAAATTACAGAGAAGATATAAAACACAAAGGATAAAATGAAAAAGTGTAAGAACAAAGGAAACCCTGTTTTTAAACCAAAGAAAAACAGAGATAACACATAAACAAAGATAAAGGAAAAGATGGAAGGATATAGTTCCCCCTCCTTAAAAAGCATTGCTCCCGGGTAAAAGAAATTAAGAATTTCCTGAAGAATTTCTCTGGGCACCCTTCTCACATTTCGCACACGTATTACCTTGAAACTCATTGAGCTGGAAGTATCACCTCCTGTAAGTTCGATTCTATCCATACATTCATTACAGTAACCCTTATAATAATATCTGGAACATCTTTCGCAAATAGACTTTTCGCACCCCTTACAGTAGATGGCACTTCCTATGCCCGGTGGTAGCTTCTCCTTTATATAAAGAACCAGAAGCAAAAGGAAAAATCCTATTATTAAAGGCGATATCAACACAGGCTTTGAAAAGATGTATATAATCGAAAGGCTCCTCGGGGGAAAACTGTGGGCTGTTGTAAACTTCCCGAAGTGTTTCCAGAAAATGTCCTCGCTCTGAAATCCATACACTACAAAACCCGGATTTTCCTTGGAAAACCTGTCCCAGGTTCTTCCGTGCAACTTCCATCCCATGGATGAATATTTGGCCGATTTATTTATCCTTCCAATATGTTCCAGAACATAGGCCAGATCGTGAAGGGGGAGTATTTCGTGTCTTTTTGCCTTAACTGCCCTATTCAGGAGAGAAAGGGAAACAGGAATCTCCCTGGAGAGAAACCTGATATGGGCAAGGGAAACAAGGGCCCGCACATGATGGGGATTTTTATCTATTATTTTTTTGTACAATTGAACAGCCCTTTCAAAATTACCTATATTCTCATAAGAATGGGCAAGATAATACGCCAAATCCTCATCCCAGGTCTTCGCCAGCAATTTCTCTGCTTCCTGAAGAGTTTCCTGATCTTCATCGTAATACATTATCTTTTCCATAACCTTCGCCTGAGCCGGAGCATTAAATTTTCCAGACTTCGGGATAACCACAGAAAACAGGGTAAATATCAAAGCTATAACAAGTAAACGTTTGGAAAAGATATCATCCAGATAAAGGGAAAGAAGGGCTGGGATATAAAACAGGAGGAACCCATATCCAGGAAGAAGAATAAGAGGGAACATAAAACTCGCAATTAAAAGAAGCACTCCGGTAGAGGGCCGTCCGGTATGCTCTTTAAGATCATGATAAAAGAGGGGGGTAAACCAGAAAAGAAGGGAGAGAGATATAAACAGAAGCATTATAATGAACACAATAACAACCATCCTGGTAAACAAAAATGCCGAAAATTTCATACCATATGGGGTATTAACGTACTTTAGAAAAGAAGTCCATAAACAACCAAGAGCCTTCATAATCTTTGCCTGTCCAACATAAATCCTTCCCTCTTCGAGATAGACCCTGTAATTCTCACTGTCTATTTTCTTAAGAAATCCAATAGTAGAAATATCCTTTCTGGCCGAAGCTAAAGGCAGAAGTTGTTCAGTTACTCCCCTGGCATACTTTCTGTTTCTGAAGGCCATTAAATTCAGCAAATGGGATTTTTCGCTTTCAAAGGCTGGTTTGTTTCCTGTCTCATAAAAAACTTTAAGCCTCTTTCCGATATTCCCTATTTCTCCTCCTATAACCATCCCCAGCAACAGGAAAAATATCAAAGATTTACTCCTCATCACCCTTACTCCTCTTAAAATAAAGAATTTTCAATTGTGCTGAAATACCGTTCAAAAATTCCTCCTCCTTTTCAGAAAGGTTTCCCTTTGTCTTTTCCGCAAGAAGATCCAGCAGGTCTATCAACCTGCACGCCAGCTCAAGATCCACTTCGCGGTTTTCCCCTATCTCTCCAAGGGCTTCCAGAGCCTTAGTATAAAAAGGGAGAACTATAGAAGAAAACTCCAAAGGAGGAATAACTTCCTTTTTTCCCATATGAATAATTATAATAGTAAAGAGATGAAAAATAAAAATTGCAAATCCTTCTGTCGGTTGATAGAGATTATGGAAAAATTGAGGGCTCCTGATGGATGTCCCTGGGACAAAAAACAAACCGAAAAGAGTTTAATAAGATATTTGCTGGAAGAAACGTATGAAGTAATTGAAGCTATAGAAGAAGGAAACTACGAAAAACTAAAGGAAGAACTCGGAGACCTTCTGTTGCAGGTGATTTTCCTGTCTCAAATCGCAAAGGAAAAGGGAAAATTTACCGCAGAGGAAGTAGCAGAAACAATTTCAGACAAACTTGTGTTTCGCCATCCCCACGTTTTCGGAAGGGAGAAATTTGAGACACCGGAGGAAGTCCTTAAGCACTGGGATTCCTTTAAGAAAAGGGAAAAAAAGGGGCTTCTGGATGGAATTCCCGGGTCAGCTCCGGCTTTGCTTGAAGCCTATGCAATTGGAGAAAGGGTATCGAGGATTGGATTTGATTGGGAAAGTGCGGAAGATGCCATGGAAAAGGTGGAAGAGGAATTGGAGGAGCTAAAAAGGGCCATAAAAAACCGGACTGGGGTTGAAGAGGAAATCGGAGATATTCTGTTTTCCATTGCCAATGTGGCCCGGCTCTATGGAGTAAATCCCGAGGAGGCGCTTAAACTTACCAACAAAAAATTCAGGGAAAGATTTAAAAACATCGAAAAGGAAGCGGAAAGGCAGGGCATAGAACTAAAGGAATTTCCACGCCAGGAGATGGAACGGATCTGGGAAGACTCGAAAAAAACAAAATAAACCGTTTCTATTTTGCCTTTACAATCTGATTTTCAGCTCCAAAAATCAGTATTCTGGGCTTGAAGGAGTCAGCCCTGTCTTCCTCCGTTATTCCATAACAGGCTACAATTATCCTGTCTCCGGGCTGGGCTTTTCTGGCTGCTGCCCCATTCAATACAACCCTTTTCGATCCCCTCTTCTCTTTTATTACATAGGTCTCAAACCTTTCACCATTGCTTATATTGTAAATATGGACCTTTTCCCATGGAAAAATCCCTGTAGCTTCAAGCCATTCTTCATCCAGGCCTATGCTCCCCTCATAGTCAATCCTGGAATGGGTTACCATGAGATTATGAAGCTTTGCCTTCAATATGTGAATAAGCATATCTATTCCTCCAGAAGTATATTATCTATCAGTCTGGCCCTGCCCACAAAAGCCGCTACCGCTATCAGGGTTTTCCCCTTCAGACGAGAAACGGGTTTGAGGGTATCACCGTCCACTATTTCTATGTACTGGACCCTTACAAGTGGATATTTTGAAAAAATCATA
>JAMOUL010000072.1 GCA_027062035.1 Candidatus Aminicenantota bacterium
TTGCATGATAAAAGTAAAAGAGCCGGGGCTTCCTGATCTTGTTGTGGATAACATAAAATTTGAACCAATAAGAAGAAGGGTGGAGAACCAGACCGTGTCTGATTGCATTCTTGATATAACAATAAAGAATATAGGATATGTTTTGCCTGACGATGCATACGATTCCTCAAATGGAATAGGAATTCAGATCTGGATAGATGGGGAAATTCGAGGCGGAACAAGTTTATATACGGTAGATTCATCCAGGATTTTAAAAAGTCCTGGAGGTGTGGTTTCCTTCCACTGGAGTCCAGGCTCGGATAATCCTTTAATAGGCGAAGGACTTCACATGATTAAGGTGGTGATTGTAGATGTGGGAGACGTTGTGGATGAAGCAAGCGACGCAAATAATTCAAAGACCGTAAGATTAATATGCAGATCTCAATAGCAGTAGAGTTATTGTATACATAAGACGGGGTTGATGGTTAATTTTTAACGGTTATCTTCCAGTTTTTTCCAGGAAGGATGACGTGGAGAATGTGTTCTGGTTAAGGAATAGAGGCATAGCATATTTTTGCTTCTGAGAACATATTGCTCCAAAACAAACCCTCCCAGTCGAGGAATTCTACCTTTGAGATTCCAGTACCGGTTGAATATGGATTTGTACTGTTTGCGTTTTTCCTTTCCACATTTTGAATAATAAGTATAGGGTGAATTATAAACGAATTTGCTGGAGGAAAGGACTTCGCTTTCTCCGCCTGCTTCTACGGAAACCGGAGGTCCGAGTGTCACCCATTCCCCATTGGGTTTCAGGTATTTTCTGGGTGTAAAGCGTAGTCTAAAAAATGGAGCACCCATAGAATTTCTTCCCCTTTTGTTGGAGTACAATTGTCCCACCGCATAAACTGGTTCTGCCCAGCTATCGCTCCAGCTCATCCTTGCAATTCCAGAGCGTGCACATCCCATAAATCCTTCTTTACAGCATACCGGAGTTTCCACTGTTACACCCTTTCTAAACGCGGCTCCCTTTACAAAGGCAAGCATGACCCCCTCAAATCTTCCTCCTCTGTTTTCTACCATAGAAGCTATTTCCGGATAAGCATCCTTTTGTGCCACTTCAACGAGTGTAACCCAGAAGGTTTCCTCCATGGTATATTTGACATTTCGATAGTGGGCATCTTTGGTGCACCATATATCGAAGTGCCAGTAAACCTTCCTTCCTGAAAACAGGGTGGAGCATACCATTAGAAAGACAATAAACAAAAGGACTGTTTTTCTCATTCGGGTATTATAAAGGATTTATATATAGAAAAAAAGAAACACAGCGAAATATTTTGTAGTAGACCTTCATGCACCGATGCATTTGCATCAGGGAGTATTTTTTATAAATAGGACCTGAAGTTCTCGACAAAAATGTCAAAGAACAGAAAATGGCGTTATTTGACATTTTTAATCGACGAATTTTACCGTAAAATCGACAAAATTGTCGAATCCTATCACAGGAAAAGGGCTATAAGTGGTCAGTTAAATCTGGCATATTTTTTGCTATTTAGTAAACGAGAATAAAAGTTGGGAGGAGGTAACCATGAAAAGGGTGACATTATTGACAATTTTAATTTTAATGGCCGCTGGGTTTTTATTTGCCCAGTCCTATGGTAGAACCTTGCCAGACCTTACGGCAAGGATTTCATGTCCTTCATATGCAAAGGCCGGAGAAGAGCTCAAAACTAACATTTCTGTTAAGATTATTAACCTTGGAAAGGGTACTGCAAAGGACTTTTTCGTTGACCTTGTTCTTTCCTCTGATACCTCAGTGCCTGTAAAGATTGCGGTTTATAGTCCTAATTATACTGAGGATGTCCTTCTTCGTGGTGGAAGAGAACATGTGGCCGAACTTAAAGGTCTTAGAAGTATGGCCCTGCGTTTGAACGGGACGAATAAGATCCCGGATGATACCCCCACCGGATACTACTACATAGCTGCTGTGGTGGACTCTGCAAATTCAGTTCACGAGACCAATGAAGAAAACAATGTTGCTCTCTGTAAGATTTATGTGAAGGGCAAAGGGGAGCAGGAGAAACTGCCTGATCTTGTGGCTCTTAAAGCTTGGATAAAGCCACCCTCTCCTGTCGTAGGACAGAAGGTCTATCTGGGATGCGATTTTATGAACGGAGGTGCTGATCTTAAGGGCACCTGGAAGCTTTCCTATATCGTAAATGGAAAGGAGGTCTACTCCCAGAAACACGGGGATATTCCCTCGGGAGCAAAGAGAAATCCTGCTGGGTGGTTCATTCCCAGGCACCCGGGCGGTTATGTGTATTCATGTGTACTGGATAGCGGTTCTCAAATAGCAGAGTCCAATGAAGGCAATAACAAGGCTGCCACAAAATTTGAGGTGAGTCTTCCCCCAATAAAGCCTATAAAACCCAGGCCCATAATTCCTAACCTGATTGTGAGAAGATGTCTTGACTCCATAACGGTTAAAGTAAGTGCAGACAAAGTTTCTCTTGAGAAGGAATACGGTTCCGGGAACGCCCTGCCCGTGAATTATAATGAAGTAAAGCTGCAACTTTACAACTCATTTATAAGACATAATAAGAATGAGGTTTCCTGTCAGTATAGGAGTAAAAAAGGTGAAATTCCCAATGTGGTGTACCTGTTTAAATGTAAAAATGCCTTTAAGGTGAAGGGTAAACCTCATACCTATAGCTGTAAGAAGTAAAAACTCCCGAAAAGTGCGTTGTGGGGGGGTCGGATTAAGGTAAGTCTTCTGACCACCCCATAAATATGGTGATAAATTTATATGAATTAAATGTAATAGTTATCTTAAATAAGTTGTAATAATGTGATAAATTGTATAAGTTTGTTAAAGTTACTTGACAAAATTTTTTTAATATTTTGAAATATTATTGTGAATCCAGAAGGGAATAAATACAGAATATCCGGGAGACTATCAGGGGATAGATCTGTATAAGCCAGAAGAGGACCGCGCTACTGACTAATTTCCTTCTATTTGTAAGGCCTGGTGTGCTCGACTGAGCACAGGTATATAAAAAAATAAGGAGGCAGGTATGTCTGCAAAAAGGATTTTTTTTATCTTAGGTCTGGCGATTGTTATGATAAGCTTTCTTTCTGGAAGCATTCCCTCTAAAGCTCCAGAAGGTTCCCTGAGCCTTGATAGCGTTTGGGGAAATTTGCCCCTTTATTTTATTCATAACAAAGGTCAGTTAGGAAAGGAGGCTTTATTCTATGCCAGAACAAAACACTACACCCTCTGGGTTACCAGGAAGGGGTTGGTGTTTGACAGTGTAAGGAGGATGAAGGAAAAGAGAAAAGGACTTGAGGGTTTTAGCGGTAGTTTTAAGGTTGACAGGGATGTACAGTGGGTAGAATTTGTAGGTTCAGCACCATCACCTGAAGTTATTCCGGAGGAGCCGGCAAATTATAAGGTAAACTATTTGATCGGAAATGAGTCAGAAAAATGGAGAACTGGAATACCCACTTCCTATGCTGTGCGTTATAAAAGCCTTTATCCGGGAATTGATCTTAAAGTTTATGGAAAGGAAAAGCTGATTGAGTATGACTGGGTGGTTCATCCAGGCGCAGACCCGGGGAAAATTGTGTTCAGATACAGAGGCGTAAAAACTTACATTAATGCAGATGGTGATATTGTTATTGAAGGGAAGTTCGGGAAATTTCTACATAAAAAACCCGTTGCCTATCAGGGGAAAGAATCAGTTGATGTTAAGTTCGTAAAACTTGGAAGGAACCTTTATGGTTTGTCCGTGGACTCCTATGACAGAAACATACCGCTGGTTATAGACCCAATTATACTTATTTACTCTTCTTATCTTGGAAGTAATGGCCGTGAGGAGGGATATGGTATAACTGTGGATTCCACTGGAGCTGTATATGTTGTTGGTTCTACAAATTCTACTTATTTTCCCCTTAAGGACCCTTATCAGGACCATAGGGCTGGATGGGCTGACGCATTTATTACTAAAATTTCACCTTCTGGTACGGAACTGGTTTATTCCACTTTCCTGGGAGGGAGTGATTTTGATTATGGAATAAATATTGTTCTTGATTCAACTGGAGCAATGTATGTTTGTGGTAACACCCAATCTGACAACTTTCCTGTGGTAAATCCCATTCAGAATTCCAGAAAAGGTTCCATGGATGCTTATGTAGCAAAACTTTCTCCGGCTGGAGATAAGCTTGTGTATTCCACCTTTCTTGGAGGTACGGATAAGGAGCTTGTATACGATATAATTCTGGATTCAACCGGGGCGGTAATCATAACTGGTGGAACCTATTCCAGTGATTTCCCAACGAAAGATCCCATTCAGAATTCCAATTCTGGTGGGGCCGATGTTTTTGTTGCAAAGATTTCTCCTTCTGGGACTTCTCTTGTTTTCTCCACATACATTGGAGGAAAGTTGGATGATATGGGACATTCTATAACATTTAACACAGCCGGGGATATTTACCTTACCGGTTTTTCTGATTCGTCGGGCTTTCCAACAGTCTCACCTTTCCAGAAAGAGAAGGGAAGGCTTGGAGATGTTATAGTTGTGAAGCTTCCTTCCGATGGAAGTTCCATACTTTATTCCACATTTATAGGGGGTGATGGGGTTGATATAGGTTTTGGCATCAGAGTGGATAGGAGTGGGAACATTTATGTCGGTGGTGAAAGTGAATCCAGTGACTATCCTGTTAAGTCTCCAGTGCAGGGCAAGGTGGCGGGAAATAACGATGCATTTGTTACAGTTCTGACACCTGCAGGGGATTCTCTTATATTTTCCACTCTACTGGGCGGAAGCGGTTATGATAAGGCATATGGCCTTGAAATAGACTCCAGAGGGGGTGTTTACATAATGGGCAATACTACATCCTCTGATTTTCCCACCCAAAATCCCCTTCAGGATAATAGTGGAGGAAAGCGCGATGTTTTTGTGGCAAAGTTTATACCTTCCAGAGCTTCACTTGTTTACTCTACTTATTTTGGGGGAAGCGGAAATGAGTTCGGGGGGATGTCGATGGATGTCGATTCTGATGGAGCAGTCTATATTACAGGAAGTACAGCATCAGAGGATTTTCCGGTGAAGAACAATTTTCAGGATTATGGCTACTTTACCGATGCTTTTGTCTCAAAATTGCTCTGGAATGAGTTTCCGGTGGCCCGGATTGAAGCCGTATCTAAAGAATGTGCTGACCTGCCCATGGACGTGGAATTTTCCGGGAAGGAATCATATGATCCCGACGGCAGGATTGTAGCTTATAGCTGGAGTGTCGTTGATAAACCTAAGGGTTCCAGCGCATATTTTAAAGAACCATCGCAGGAAGAAACTGTGTTAAATGTTGATAAAGCCGGGATGTACAGGGTTAATCTGAAAGTGATGGATAATTTGAATATGTGGTCTACAATAGCTTCCCATACACTATTTATCGTAGGAGGAATCCCATCACAGGCCTTTATTTCGGGGGAAAGAAAATATGAAAGGGCATGGATCGTAACTGCTCATTATGCGGAGATAGAAGTAAGCCTTAAACAATCCTCTGGTTGTCTGGATAGGGTGGCAAAGGTCGAAATTAAGAGAGTAGCAAATGGTGAGGAAATGGTACTAAAAACATTGTCTATCGGTGAAATGCAGAAGGAGGGCGATTTGTTGAAATACATGTTCCAGGATAAGTATTTAGACAAAAATATAGAATATACTTATAAGGTTTACGGTTTAAGTGCCTCAGGTGATGTTCTTTCAGCCGCCGAGGTAAAAATATAAGGAGTACAGAATGAGAAAGGCGATATTTATTTTACTAATAGTTTCTCTTGCATTTGCAGGAGGATATAAGGTCAGTTTTGAAGGTGGCTGGATGGGAAAGCAGGATTCCGGCTTTAAGGATATATATGGAAATGGGGGAATAGCCCTTGGAGGAATGTTTGAAGCTGGTGTGTTGAGCAACTTTTCCCTTTATGCAGGCTATCTTCATTTTGGAAAAGAAGGAGAAACACTGACTTTCGGAGAGAAGGCGGAGACAGCGCAGGATTACATAAGTTTTGGTATGGGCTATGGGAAGAATATAGCGCCAGGCCTGGAATTTGGTATCTGGGGCGGAGGAGTTTATATAAAGTACACCGAAAAGGCTATCGGAGAGGAGATAAAAGACAGTTGTATGGGAATGAGTATATCCACTGGCCTCACTTATGGGATAGGCAAATTCTTTCTGAGGGGGAGACTGGGATATCTGTATGCAAAGGATACTGTAAACGAAGTCGATGTGGACTTCAGCGGTATACAGGCTCTGCTTGGGGCAGGAATTAAATTCTGATAAATTCAGTCGCACCGATGCTCAGGTGTCGGTGCGACCTTTTGTCATCTATCTGGTTGTGAACCAGAAGGTTTACCCGTGTGCGATTTTATCAATACCTAAGCGGACCTTAGAGGGAAATGGGAAGTTCCCTGTTTTGAGAATGAGAAGATTTTAACCTATGAAGGCAAAGAGATACTTTCGATTCGGTTTTTACCGGATTCTTTTCCCTGATAAAGAGCTTCGTCAGCGAGATTAATACAGGTTTCTATGGAAAAACCTGATCTGTACTCGCACATTCCAAAGGTAAGGGTTATGTTAATTTTATGCTTTTTGTAAATGAAGGGAGTTTTTTCTACTATTGCCCTTATTTTCTCTATAGCCTGTTTTGCTCCACCAAGAGATGTTTCGCAGAGTACGATTATAAATTCCTCGCCTCCCCATCTTCCAACGATATCTTCCCTTCTCAGGTTAGATTTGAAAATTTCGGCCACTCCCTTAAGCACCACATCTCCGCCACGATGACCATAGGTATCATTTACTTCTTTAAAATCGTCTATATCACACAAAACTACGACAAAGGGGCGCCCTGTTCTTTGAGTTCGCTTCTTTTCTACTTCAAGCTTTTCGAGAACGTCTCTTCGATTGGAAAGGCCGGTGAGGGGATCGTGTCTTGAGATCTTGTCCAGATAACGGTTCATTTTCTGTTTTGCCCTGTATCTAAAATATATCCATAAGAGAAGAACTATAAGAACCACGGAGCCAAGAAGAAAAAGTTTTATAACCAGTTCTCTTCTCCTTTTCTCGCTGTTCAGAAGCTGAATCTCTGTCTGTTTTTCCCTGTTTTCCAGGGTGGTGATAAGTTTTTCTATTTTTTCGAAAAATTGGGGAGAATATCGGGTTTCCATGTATTTCCGGTATTCGTTGAAGTATTTTTTAGCCTGTTTCATGTCGTTAAGTGCTATAAATGTGTTTGCAAGACTTCTATAGAGAGGTCTTTCGAGGTCAGGGTCATCATGGGTATCATTTTCCAATGCCCTGAGAAGGTAAATACGAGCCTTTTTGTATTTGTGTGTCTTATAGTATAGCTCTCCCAGACCACTGTATATATAGGGAAACATATCTTCAAAATTTTTTCCCCTGGCCAGCCTCAGGGCCTGTCTGTGATAAATTAAAGACTTTTTGAATTCTTTCATGGTCAGATATATGTATCCAATGTTATTCAGAAATGTGGTTTGTTGGTAAAAATCCCCTGCTTCTTTTGCATATTTAAGCGCTTCCTTTGTGTCTTTCAATGCTACTTTGTAATTTCCGAGTTTCCTGTGAATCAGGGCGATGTTCCCGAGGGCTCTGGCAATTTCTTCTTTCCTTTTTAATTTTTTTTCCTGAATGAGGGATATTTTGTAGTACTTCAGGGCTCTGTTATAGAGGCCGATATTGTGAAAAAGATAGGCGATGTTGTAACTTGCAGAGCTTATTCGTTTGTACATGGTTTCTGAATCCTTTATTCTTCTGGCGAATTCCAGTGATGAATAGTAGGACTTCAGCGCCTCGTAATATTTTCCTTCCCGTCTGTATAGAATGCCAATAACATTATATGTATAGGAGATTTCCTTTAGATTTTTATCCTGTTTTACAAATTCAAGGTATTTCCTGAAATACTTTATAGATTGGGACCGGAGGGAAGGGTCTTCAATACTTAAATAATAATAAGCTTCCCCAAGGGCAAGGAACGATTTAATTAACCCATCTCTGTATCCTGACCTTCGGGAAATTATAAGGGCCTTCCGGGCGTATTTTACTGCCTCTTCATTTCTCTCAGAGTTTCTTAATAGATTTGCCTTTTTTATCAGGGAATTTACCTTTTCCCTATCTCCCTTTCCTTCCGCTTTGATTAAAGAAACAGACAGAAGGAGTAACAATACAAAAAGAGATTTTCGAAATAACACCGTGCTTATTTTAGCATGATTCTATTTCCCGCGCAAAATAGGGGTCAACCCCTGAACGTTCAATATTTTCTCTAAACCGTCATGAGCATTGTGTGATGCGTTGTGGCATGTACGGGTTATTGCGTACTCGCATTTCCGTGTTTTCGCGCTTGCTCGCAGACGCATGGCATAATTGTACTGGTCGAAAGTTTTTTTCTGGACTTGCAGATTACTATCTGATATAAATCCCCTATGGGAGCCATTGATTGGGGCATTGTTTTTGTGTATATAGCGGGAATAATATGGCTCGGGTTCTATCTGGGGAGGGACCAGGAAACGGAGAAGGATTACTATCTTGCTGGAAGGGGAATGAGGCCCTGGCAGGTTGCCCTCTCCATTGTTTCAACCCAGATCAGTGCTATAAGCCTTATAGGTGCTCCTGCCTTTGTGGCTCTTAAAAAGGGAGGGGGAGTCTTCTGGCTTCAGTATGAGCTGGCAGTTCCCCTGGCAATGGTTGCTATTTTGCTCTTTCTTGTACCCGCCTATCACAGGGAGCATGTTATTACGATTTATGAGCTTCTGGAGAGGCGGTTTGACAGGAAGTTAAGAAAATCCATAAGTTTTATATTTCTACTGAGCAGGGGACTGGGAACCGGGGTGGCCCTTCTCGCAACTTCTGTGGTTACATCGGTGTGTCTGTCCATCCCCCTTACCTATACAATCCTCCTTGTGGGAGTTGTAACCATAATATACACGACGATGGGAGGAATTAAGGCAGATATATATTCGGATATTATTCAGTTTTTCGTGTTTGTGGGAGGAATTCTTTTCGCCATAGGCTTCGTTGTAGCATTCCTTTTAAAGAGCGGAACGCCCATTGAGTTTCCTGACCCTTCGAGGCTGACGGTTTTTAAACTGGGTGAAACCGGTCTAAAAAGTGGAGAAACCTTCGGTTTCTGGCCAATGCTTCTCGGCGGGTTCTTTCTGTATTTTTCCTACTACGGTTGTGACCAATCCCAGGCTCAGAGAATACTTACCACTGCAACCCCTGAGCAGGCACAGAAGGCACTTGTTATAAATGGACTTTTGAGATTTCCTGTAACACTTATATACATTGCCTTTGGTCTCCTTCTCATACCCTTCATAGCCACCCATCCCCATTTTTATAAAGTCCTCCAGGGGAAACCTGCGGATTTTCTGGTGCCTCACTTTATAGTGCAGTTCTTTCCGGTTGGTCTTCGTGGCATCATGGTGTCCGGAATTTTTGCCGCAACGATGTCCTCTGTTGACAGTGCTCTTAACTCCCTCAGTGCTGCTACGTGGGTTGATTTTCTTCAGCCTGTTTTTGGTAAAAGGGTGAAGAGTAAGATGCCTGTTTTGAGGGGACTTACTATCTTCTGGGGGTTGTTTGCTATAGCCTCCTCCTTCTATTTTATGGGTGGTTCTGAGACGGTTATCGAACTTGTAAATAAGGTGGGTTCTGCGTTTTATGGACCGATCCTTGCCGTTTTTGTTATGGCTATTTTTCTTAAAGGATTGAAGGGAAATGCCGTCCTTTTCGGGCTCATTTCCGGTGTTTTAACCAATGTGGTTTTGTGGCTGTTTTTTCAGCGCCAGGTTTCATGGATGTGGTGGAATTTTACCGGCTTTGCAGTGCCCTTCCTTTTCGTTTTCTTCCATTCAGTCGTGCTGGGAAGGAGGATAGAATTCGTTCGGGTTTCTGTAACACGAAGGGCTGTAGGATATGCCAGAATACTTATATTTGCCTTTCCAGTGTTTGTTGCCGTGTGCTATGCCATAGAAAAGCTTCTGTAATTTTGCAAAACATGAAGATTATCTGATAGTATATTTCCACAGGCCTGAAAGGAGGTAGGATGACATGAGAAGGTTATTAACGATTCTTGCAGTATTAATCCTGTTGAGCAGTGTGGTAATAGCGGAGAGCGACTTCGATGCATTTTTAAACGTGGGTATGGGGCTATCCTTTTTCCATACTCAGGGAAATTTTACCGAGGGAACTCCGGAGGTTGAGTTCAGATTTATGCCCCATTATACGTATGGAGCAGGAATCACCTTTGCTGGCATTGGAGTGGGACTTACCTTTCTTAATTTCCAGTCTCCTTTTATGGACAGGGTCTCCAGGAGCATGTATTCTCTCATTCTGGGTGGTACTACAATAAGCTATTATCAGACCGATGAGGAAAAGCTTTTCGATTTTTCCTTCACCAATAAGGAAGAGAGATTAATTTACAGAAATAAGTTCTTTCTGGATATAAGAGTACACACAGGTTTTAGATATTACAGATACTCAAAGGAGGTACCAAGCATATATCAGATATATTTTGGCTTTGCCTTTAGACCGGGGTATAACATTGCCACGGTGGGCAAGAGCGAAGATTTTGAGGAGTAAAAAGAGCATTATAAGGAGAGAGGATGTGGGGATTTGTTTTTTTTCTGATGTTTTCCCTTTCTCAGAGGATAGGGCCGGAATTTCATTTTCTTACTTCCTATACTCCTTCCAGATATCTGGGCCCTATAGTATGGAACAGGAGGCCTGAGGTGAGCTGGAAATTTAAGAAGGTTTATAAGCTTCCCCCTGCAAAATTGCCTGAGATTTCACTGGGAGAGGCTCTGGAGAAAAGACGCTCGAGAAGGAGATTTTATAGGTCCAGAATAACCCTGGAGGAACTTTCAGGGATTCTATGGGCAGCAGACGGAATAAGCGGAAAAAAGGAGGGAATAGAACTTCGTACCTCTCCTTCGGCCGGAGCCCTTTATCCTATTTACATTTACTTTATAGCCGATGGAGTTGAGAATATAGAGCGGGGGCTTTACGTTTATCTTCCGGAAAAAAACAGCATAGGTCTTTTGAAGGAGGGTAATTTCCGTAAGGAAAGACTGCGATTTTCTCCTCAGGGGGATATGATAGCAGAAGCTCCTCTGGTTATTCTTGTAGTCTCCTTCTTCGACAGAGTTACGTGGAAGTACCTTGATAGGGGTTATAGATATGCGTACATTGAGGCGGGAAACATTTCTCAGAACATCTATCTTGCCTGTGAGGCCTATAAATTTTCCACGGTGGTCGTTGGAGCCTTTTATGACACCTATGTGAACGGACTCCTGGACCTTAACGGAAAGGAGGAAGCTGTAATTCTTATTCATCCCGTAGGAAGAAGACCCGAATAATATTCCTTGACCCTGACTTTCTAAACTGTTATTAATAAACTCTTGGGCAAAAAATATTGAGAGGTATTTATATGCGAGTTGACCTGACCGAGGATGTAAATGAAGCAAGGGAGGAGATAAAGGGGCTGATTAGAAAGATCGGAATAAAAAGGGTACCTTCCTGGCTTCCCAATGCAATAACGGTGACCGGAGTTTTTATTACCCTCTGGGCTTCCTATTATATAGCAACAGGGCATTTTTCCGCGGCCTTTATTGTGTTTATAGCTTCACAGTTTATGGATACCCTGGATGGTGCCTTTGCTAAAGAATTTGGGCTTACTTCCCGGGCGGGGGCATTTTTTGATTCCACAATGGATCGTATAACCGAATTTATGTGGTATATGGCCTTTGCATATTACTTCTACAAAATACACATGGAATGGGTTGTTTTTCTCCTTTTCACCGCAATGTTTTTCGCATTCCTTATAAGCTACACAAGGGCAAGAATTGAAGGACTGGGTGAAAAGTGTGAGGTGGGATTTTTCCAGAGAATTTTTCGTATTTATGTTATGAGTGCAGTAATTGTTTTAATGATCTATAGTGTGGAAATTGCCATTGGTTTTATAGGGATCTTACTAATTCTTTCTATATTTACAGCCATCCAGAGATTTGTTTATGGAATGAAGATATTAAAGGGTAAGAAACTTGATTGAACATAAAAGGAGGGAGGAATGGAGAAGGTGAAAATAGGCATTATTATTTGTGATAGGTACCGGACATGTGCCGGGGGCAAATGTTTCAGGTCTTTAAGAAACAGGGAAGGGGCCTTCAGTATATATAAGGATATGGATGTGGAGGTTGTTGGTTTTACCACGTGTGGAGGATGTCCTGGTGGTAATATTGAGTGTGCTCCTGAGGAGATGAAGAAGAATGGTGCTCAGGTAATTCACCTTGCCACCGGGTTTGTGGTTGGCTATCCCCCCTGTCCTTATATAAGTTATTTTAAGGATTATTTTGAGAAAAGGTTCGGCCTGAAGGTGGTGGTTGGTACCCATCCCATACCACAGAAGTATTATGAAATGCACAAAAGGCTGGGTACCTGGGATTCTCCTGAATGGGATGAAATTATTAAACCGATTCTGTGTGACGAGGAGACAAGAAGGGCGTACGATTAAAACTTTATTGCGTTTATGCGTTTGCGAGCTTTTGCGTAGACGCAATGCCATGATGCGTCTGTGAGTTAAAGCAAAACGCATACACGCGAATACGCAAGAACACAATATGGATTTGTCAAATGTGAATATCTGACCCCGACGTTGGATTGCGGATTATAGTAAAATATTTCCATGATTAAAAGAATTGGGTTTATATCCACAAGGTTTGCGGGAACCGATGGAGTGACCCTTGAAACGAAGAAATGGGCGGAAGTTTTAAAAAGGAATGGGTATGAACTGTTTTACCTTGCAGGGGAACTGGATGTTGATGATGACTGTTGCGTAAAGGAGGAACTGTTTCATTTCAAACATCCAGAGATCCTTGAGATTCAGGAAGCGTGTTTTGGCCGTAAGATTCGATCCCCTGAAGTAACCGGGAAGATCCTTACCATAAAGGATAAGCTAAAGAAGGAAATCTACAGATTTGTCAGGAAGTACGGCATTGATCTTATTATTCCGGAAAACGTACTGGCCATACCCCTCAACATCCCCCTCGGCCTGGCTCTTACCGAGTTTATTTCCGAAACAGGGATTCCCACAATAGCACATCACCATGATTTTTACTGGGAGAGGGAGAGGTTTCTGATAACATCCTGTCTGGACTACCTCTCCATGGCCTTTCCTCCCCTTTTGAATAACATCGTGAACGTCGTGATTAATTCCCTTGCTCTTCAGCAG
>JAMOUL010000073.1 GCA_027062035.1 Candidatus Aminicenantota bacterium
TTCCCCCGGATCCTCCGGTATTTCCTCCATCAAATCCCTCACCTCTATTCCCCCTTCTATCTTTCTTATGTCAGGGGAATTGGAGATAGAGGTTACCAGAAATACTTCCTTCTTTTCCCTGAGTGCCTCTGTTAATTCTTTGATCCTGCGGAGAATTTCAGGTGAAAAGGTTTCACCACTTTTTGCCTTAATAGCCACCATGACCAGTTCATTTGTACCAAATTTCTCCCCGGTATCCAGAAACAGCTTAAGTACAGGATCAGACTGAGGAAACCACTCTGTAAACCTATTCTCAAATTTTAAATTCCTCATTTCGTAAACAAAAAATACCGAAACAAGCAGGGTAAACAGTATCACTGTCCATGGTCTTTGAGAGATGAATCTGGCCCAGGCCCTCATTTTACTCCCTCCACTGATTTAATTGACAAAAGATATTGTTCATAGAACTTAAACATGATCTCCTTAAGGTCCTGATTTCTGTCATAAATAAAATTCCAGAGAGTAAAGGATGTATCGACAATACCAAGATACATAAAGGTTGAAATTTCGAGGTCTACATCTTTCCTGAACATTCCTGACTTAACACCTTCCTTCAGAATAACTTCTATTCTCTTTGCAAGGGATAGAGTAAAGTCTCTGAACCTTCCAAACAGGTCCGGTCTTTCTGTATAAAGCTCGTCGGAAAAAACAATTCTGTACATTCCGGGAAAGTCCTGAAGGAATTCTCCTATATACCCAAGCAGGATTCTGAGTTTTTCCTCTGCATTCCCGCTCATTTCTTTAAAAATTCTGGATATAAGCCTATCAGCCAGGTCCATTATCATAAGAAAGATCTCAACCTTACTTGAAACATGACGATATAGAGAACTTTCCACCACACCCACTTCCTGGGCGATCCGCTTTGTGGTTATACCCTTTACTCCAAACCTGTCCGCAATTTTAAGGACAGCCGAAACTATCTCTGCCTTTCTTTTTCCAAGTTCGTCCACAAATTTCATCAAACCTCCATGTGAGTGAGTATTCACTCACATTATACAAAAAAATTTTTATCTGTCAAGGGGGACAGAAAAAAATCAGTAAGATGGAGTCTCCTTTAGCAATACGTGTATTTTTTTATGAATAAGATAGGAACTATAGCTCTTTTTGAAAAGACCATGGAGAGCCTTCAGCTCTTTTTTGCTTATCAAACCCAGCAGATAGGCTGTAGAAAAGGTTTCCGGGTCAACTATTATATCCGGTTTTTTCCTCACGATTTCTTCTACAGCACTTTTCCACATTCCTGCATATATCCTTTTCCCTTTCTCTGAAAGTAACCGGGAAACAGGAAACAATAGATCCCAGGTCAGATAAAGCTGGGTAGAGTCCACACAGAAAACAGGATGTTCAGGGGCAAACGCCACACATGAGGTCTCTCTTCCCGGAAGTTTCATTAAAATATCCATTTCCCTGAACCCGATTTCCTCCGATTGCGATTTTATTAGCCTTTCAACAAGTAAGGGATTGATAAAGATTATGGTTAATAGCAAAACTCCCATACCTCTTCTGGCTTTATTTTCTGCGGAAAAAAACCTGAAAAGGAAAAGACCTATTAGAAAGGAAACCGGAATCATTGCTACCTGCAGATTGTAGGGCAAATGATTTGGGTCCAGTACCTGAATTGTCAGGGAGAAGAGTAGAAAAAATCCCAGCTTACGGCGTACCTCTCGCCCCATTTCCTGGCGTATATATACAAACCCTGCCAGGGAAAGAAGCAAAACAATGGCAAGCTTCAAATATTCTGTTCTCACAAGAAACACAGACCTGAGCATCGATGAATTGCTTTCAAACACCCAGAAATAAAAGTCATTTAATAAATTGTGTTTTAACAGCCACAGGAATACGGGAAACACTCCTATAAGAATCCCGCCAAAAAATTCCGTAATAGCCAGAAGCTTTCCTGAGGCAGAACTATATTTATTTCCCAGAAAGGGTAAAAGGAAAGCAAAGAAAACCACCGGTGCAATTTTCGGAGAAAATGCAATGGAAAAGCCCATAAATATCCCTGACAGGAGCATGTTCATCCAGTTCCTATCAGGCTTTAACAAAAAAAGAATTCCGAGGGCTGCAAAAAAAGACATAAAGACATCGGGTCTGAAATAATATCCCTGAATTATAACTGCCTGGGATAGAAATACCACATAGTAAAGCCACAGTACTCCCTCTGGAATTTTTCTGTCGAACATGGTAAGCACTATGTTTTTCCCTATTATTAACAGAAGAAAAAAGAAAAGAAGGGTTACTCCTCTTAAAACAAGGAAGGAATAGGAACTCCTCGGAAGAACTTTTACTATTGGTTTGAATACCATCCACAAAAGAGGAGTGTGTATCTGATGAATATCTTTATAAGGGAAAATATCCCGGGTCAAAAGCCAGGAAATGTGGTAATGTTCAACCTCATCCTCATCTATGTGTTCTCCTGCAAAGTTGACAAAAAGTGCTATGAGGGAGGCAAGAAAAAAGGCCAGCATAATATAGGCTAAAAATTTCTTTAAAGTACCCTTGTCCGAAAACTCCAGCATCCCTTAATCCATTCCTTTAAATATTCAACGGTCAAAAAGAATATGGAAAAAATCCTCCCATGTCTTCTTCAGTGAATCCACGCCTTCGTCTACTATCTTCCTACCATGGGAGAAAACTGTAAGTCTGTCTCCCTCTATTCGTCCTATTTTTTCTATAGGTACTCTGGTAGAAGTAATTTCATAAGGACTTATGATTACCATTCTTGAAGGACTTTCTCCATACAAATAGAAAACCTCCTCCACTTGGGGTTTTATTCTGAGTACAGCACCCCGGTTTATGGCAAACAATGCTTCTGCCAGATTCGGTAAAAGGCCTCCTGGAGCAAGATCAAAGGCAAAGGATACCTGGTTTTCTCTAATAAGCTTAATTACCTCACTTTGAAGCTCCTTCTCCTGCCTCAAGTCTATCTCCGGAACTTTACCCCCTGATTCTCCAAAAACAACCTTTAAATATATTGAAGAGCCGATGTCCTCTCCGGTCCAGCCCAGGAGGTAAATCCAGTCACCTTCTTCCACCCTTTCGGGTCCTGGAAGAACAGAAAGGTCGGGTATAAGACCCACAGCTCCTATTGCAACTGATGGAGGAATAGCTTTTCCTTCAGTTTCATTGTAAAAACTAACATTTCCACCTGTTACCGGTACATCAAAAAATTCAAGCGCTTCCTTCATCCCCTCAACTGTTTCAACAAATTGACCCATTATCTCCGGCTTTTCCGGGTTTCCGAAGTTCAGACAATTGGTAATTCCCAGTGGCTCTGCCCCAACAGAGGCAAGGTTACGAAAGGCTTCTGCTACGGTAAGGACTGCTCCGAGCCTGGGATTGGATCTGCCCCATGAGGGATTGGTATCTATTGTCAGAGCAATACCCTCTTTTTTACCCTTTATCCTCAATACGGATGGGCCGAGCCCGGGAAGCAATACAGTGTTTATCTGAACCATATGGTCATATTGCTCATAGACCCATTTTCTGGATGCCATATATTCGCTTGAAATAACCTTTCTCAGAACCTCCCCCCAATCCCTTTTTTCCAGCCATTCAGTATCCAGTTTTTCATCTATTGTGGGTTTAGTATATGGTCTATCGTATTTTGGGGCTGCACCGGCAAGAGAATCTACAGGGACATCAGCAACCACCTTACCCTTCCATACAGCTTTAAACCTCTTCTCCTTTATTGTCCTTCCCACCACCCTGGCTTCTATTCCCCACTTTTCAAAAATATCCTTTATTTCCCCTTCCTTTCCCTTTCTGGCTACCATAAGCATCCTTTCCTGTGATTCGGAAAGCAAAATCTCATAGGGAGTCATTCCCTCTTCCCTGAGAGGCACATTATCCAGGTTCAATTCCACGCCAACGCCGCTTTTTGAAGCCATCTCTGAAGAGGATGAGGTAAGTCCTGCTGCCCCCATATCCTGAATTCCCACAATCAGGTTCTTCTCCATAACTTCAAGGGTGGCTTCAAGAAGAAGTTTCTCCTTGAAGGGATCCCCCACCTGTACATTAACCTTCTTATGTTCTGTTTCAGAACCGAACTCCGCCGAAGCCATGGTGGCTCCATGAATTCCATCGCGTCCGGTTGGAGCTCCGGCATATATAAGGGACAATCCCGGTTCGCCGGCCCGCGCATAGAAAATTCTGTCCCTTTCCGCAATGCCAACACACATAACGTTCACAAGTGGATTGTGGGAAAATTCCTCCTCAAAATCTATCTCACCGCCTACTGTTGGAACCCCCATTGGGTTCCCATATCCAGCTATTCCGCTTACCACCCCTTCCATAATGGCCCTGTTGCGAGGATTACTCAGGGGTCCAAAATGAAGGGAATCCAGCAGTGCAATCGGTCTTGCTCCCATGGTAAATATATCTCTGAGAATCCCCCCCACTCCGGTGGCTGCTCCCTGGTATGGCTCCACAAAGGAGGGGTGATTATGGGATTCCACCTTAAAAACCACAGCCTTTCCAGCAGCCTCCACCACTCCAGCATTTTCCCCGGGACCCTGAATAAGATATTTTCCCCTGGTGGGAAGTTTGGAAAGATGGATTCGGGAGCTCTTATAGGAACAATGCTCTGACCACATAACAGAAAAGAGCCCAAGCTCTACAAGATTTGGCTCGCGACCGAGGATTTCCTTTATCTTCATATACTCTTCTTCTGTAAGGTTATGCTCTTCAAGAAGTTTTCTATCTATCATGATTCCCTCACATATTTAGCAGCGGAAAGGAACATACGCAGTCCATCGGTTGAACCCACAATGGATTCCGACGCCCTCTCCGGATGGGGCATAAGACCCATAACATTCCCCATGGAGTTAATTATACCTGCTGTATCGTGGATAGAGCCGTTTGGATTGTGGACATACCTGAGCACAATTCTTCTATCCCTCTCCATCTCAGCAATCACTTCTGGCTCTGCAAAGAAATTGCCATCTATATGAGCTATGGGAATTCTGAGACGCTCCCCCTTTTTATAAAGAAGTGTAAATGGTGTCTCGTCGTTCTCTACCACAAGATCCACGAATCTACATATAAATCTTAAACCTTTATTCCTCAACATGGCTCCTGGCAGAAGGCCAGCCTCAAGAAGGATCTGAAACCCATTGCAAATCCCAAGCACAAGGCCTCCTGCTTCGGCGAAGTCCTTAATGGCTTCCATAATGGGGGAAAACCTGGCAATTGCCCCGCTTCTTAAATAATCACCATAGGAAAATCCACCGGGAAGCACTATAACCTGGGAACCCTTCAGATCGGTATCCCTGTGCCATAAGTACCGGGCATCTTCGCCGGCCACCTCTTTAATAGCGTGATAAGTATCTCTGTCGCAGTTTGTGCCAGGATAAACTACAACTCCAAATTTTACTTTTCTATTTCCCATTTAAAGTCCTCTATAACGGGATTCGAAAGTACCCTACGGGCGATTTCCTCAAGCACCCCTTCGGGATTATCTCCATCGAGCTCTATATAAAAAACCTTTCCCTGTCTCACATCCTTTATTGATTTATACCCAAGGGTGTGAAGCGCTCTTTTTATTGTTTCCCCCTGAGGATCAAGAACCCCTTTTTTTAAAAAGACTTCAATTTTCGCTCTCATTATCTCTCCTTATATATAAAGTTTGTATGGGATAGGGAATTTCTATTCCTTCTTTCCTGAAGTTTGCCAGAATTTTTTCGTTTACCTTATCTTTTGTTGAAAATACCTTCTTGGGATCATCCACAGAAAACACCAGGAGAAATTCCAGGGCAAAATCACCAAACCCTGTAAAAAAGGCTGAAGGAGCAGGGTCTTTCATCACATCCTCCACCTCAAGAGCGGACTTAACCAGAATTTCTCTTACCCTTTCAGGGTCTGAATCATATGAAACCCCAACATTTATTTTCCCTATACTCCTCCCTTCGGGCATATAGTAGTTTAGAACCTTGCTCTTAATTAGCTGAGAATTGGGAACAACCAGTACATAATTCTCCACGGTCTTTATCTTTGTGGAGCGAAGGCCTATTTCAAGAACATCACCGAATTCTCCGCTCTCCAGTTTTATCCTGTCTCCCACACGGAAGGGCTGGTCAAATAACAGCATAAGGCCACCAAACATATTGGATAGAGTATCCTGAGCAGCAAGCCCAATTGCAAGGGAACCCACGCCCATGGAAACAATCAGAGAAGAAATATCGTAATTGAACCTTTTCAGAATTATCATCAGGGCAGCTGTCCAGACAAATATCTTTTCCCCTATGTCCAGAAGAGGGAGAAATCTTCTCAAAAACTCCTTCTTCTCTGAAGTCTCCTGAACCCACTGGAGAAGTGCCCTGAACACATTGTTTATAGCAATTGTTGCAAGCAGAACCGTCAACACGAACAGGGTCCCTTCAATTATCTTCAGGTACTTGGGAGGAAGTTTTATCAGATATATGGACACAAAGGCAGCAATTATAATTGCAGCAAGATTCAAAGGCGTTCTTATGGCCTTCGCTATCAGATCGTCAAGCACAGTTCTTGTCTTCTTTGAAAGTCCTGTGATGATCCTTAAAAAAACTCTTACAATAAGTATCCCGGCCAGACTGAAGGTCAAAAAGACAACCAGGAAAATAAGCCAATCCCTGTAATTCATAGATAGAATTCTAATTTATACCCATAGTTTGGTCAAGAGTGGTTGTCCATTTATTCCTCATAAAATGGCTCTATTTCCTTTACAATAAAGAAAAATCCGGTATTAAATATCTATACCTTTTTAGTTATTATTCAATAAAAATATCGTGTATCTTTTTGTCATAAGAAATTTGACTATCTCAAAAATTTGCTCTATTTTTTAATAAACTAAAAAACAGGAGGAAGGTATGAAAAAAATCGTCCTCGCATTGCTATTTGTAACCCTTGTTTTTGGTGCTGGATTTGACATTACCGAGCATGGAACAAGGGCCACGGCAATGGGTTCCGCATTTATTGCAAGGGCTTCTGATCCCTCTGCAATCTTTTACAACCCGGCTGGAATAGCCTTCTTAGGTAAAACATGGTTCTATGCCGGTGGCACTCTTATAGCGCCAAAGGGGAGTTTTGAAGGAGCCAACCCCTTTCCTGGCGAAGGAGTAAAGGAAGAACTGGAAACCCAGTATTTTCCCGTTCCAAATTTTTACATTGTTTATCCAATTTCAGAGAATCTGACTTTTGGGTTGGGAGTTTACTCTCCCTTCGGCCTGGGAACGAAATGGAAAAATCCTGATTCTTATACCGGGAGATATATTTCCACCGAAAGCTCCATAACCATGTTTACTGTAAATCCGGTAATAGCCTACAGATTCAGCGATGCCATTTCCCTGGGTGTTGGGCTTCAGTATTCCTTATCAAAGGTCCACTTTCTCCAGTACATCCCTGCATTTAACCCATTTACCTTTACAGTGGTAGATGTGGGAACTGTAAAGGCTGACTCCAACTGGAAGGGAAGCCTTGGTTTCAACGCAGGTCTTATGATTAAACCCAGTGATAAGGTAAGCTTTGGACTCACCTATAGACACAAACAGAAGGTGGATTATACCGGAACTGCCCAGTTTTCTCAGATCTTTACAGGCAACCTTATATTCGATGCTATAGTGGCCAGTACACTTCCATTCGGTCAGGATGTGACGGTTAACGCATCCATTACCTACCCATCCTACCTTGGAGGAGGAATAGCATTTTATCCCAGTGATAACCTCTCTGTGGAAGTGGATCTGGGATACACTTTCTGGAGCATGTATGACGAACTCCCCATAACATTCCCGGATTATCCCGGACTGAATCCAGGAGAAGAGGCAGTCAAGGAGTTCTATCATAACAATATAACCTTCCGCTTTGGTGTGGAATATATGTTAAATGAAGGAACCTATCTCAGGGCTGGCTATGTTTACGACCAGAACGCTGCGGATCCGGAATCCGTCACCCCTCAGCTTCCGGATACAACAAGACATTTAATTTCCATAGGTCTTGGAAAGGACCTCACAGATAACATGTATGTCGATATATCAGCCATATACCTTCTCGGTCAGGACAGAAGCACAGAAGGAAAAAGCAAATACCATTACGAAGGCACGTTTAAAACAAACGCTTTTCTCTTTGGCATAAACTTCGGATATAAATTCTAATTAACCTTTACGATAGGGGGGATTTCAGCCCCCCTTGTCGTCCTCATGGAAATAATTAAGGCAGCCAGTGAACTTCTGGAAATCATTTCCCTCCATAAAAGAATATTTATACTTTCCGGGGCAGGAATAAGCACCCCCAGCGGAATTCCAGACTTCAGAGGAAAGGGCGGTCTTTACGAAAAATTATCCCCTGAAGTTTTTGATATATCTTTATTTTATAAGAATCCAGAATTTTTCTACTCAGCCATAGGCCCTTTTCTCAAGGTGATTCTTGAAGCAAAACCAAACCCGGCGCATTTACTGATTACAAAACTGGAAGAAATGGGAAAACTCCTTTTAGTTGCCACACAGAATATAGATGGACTTCACCAGAAGGCCGGCACAACAAAAATAGCTGAACTCCATGGAGGACTGGAGAAAGCCCATTGCTTAAACTGCGGAAGGGAATATGGAAAGGAGGACATTTTAGAGACCGCACTTTCCGGGAAAGTACCCTATTGCAGTTGCGGTGGGGTAATAAAACCTGATGTCGTTTTTTTCGGAGAATCATTACCACAGAAGGCTCTTTTTGATGCAATAAGAGCTGCATCGGCAGCGGATCTGTGCATGGTGTTTGGTTCAAGCCTGGTGGTTCAGCCAGCAGCCTCTTTGCCCCTTTATACTCTGGATGCTGGAGGAAAATTGGTAATTCTCAATATAGGAAAAACGCCACTGGATCATCTGGCATACAAAAAGTTCGAGCTTCCAGTGGAAAAAATCTCAGAGAAGGTTTTAACTTTACTAAAATAAAATTTAAAGGGAAACACGTTCCTCCCAGCTGATGATTTCCTGGAGCGATGCACTGGCCAAAACGTCTCTTTTTAGCCTCCCATTCTGAACGGAAAGGGAGACAAGAAACATCGCCCCCTGGTCCACTTCAATCCCTGTAATTCTATGATCGGTGTATATACCGCACCCTGTATTAAAATAAATTGGCTTTTGAATTCTTCCAGAGACATCTCCTGGCGTTCCCTCTTCTTTTCTAACCCTGGAAGCAAACATAGCCCTGTGGGTATGACCGCAGATAACTATTTTTCCCCGACTTTCGGCCCACCTGTAATATTTTTCTTCCAGCTTATTTCTCCGCCTGTGCACCTTTGAAGGATTGGAGGAAGAAATTTTCAACATAAGCTGTATTGGTTTCCACAGGTATTTAACAAAAAGACGACTTATTCTCCAGAGAGCGTTACTCATGTAATCGAGTTGATGACCGTGAAAAAGAAAGAATTCCTTTTTTTGAAAAATCAACCTTAACCCCTGAAGAACAGGAGGATAGGGAAGATATTTTACCAGTTTACCTTCTCCCTTCCGTTTTAGACGATTTGCCATTCGATCCACATAGCTTTTCTCTTCAAGAAATATATCATGGTTCCCCACCACCCTGATCAGTCTCCCTTCCCTGTCAAATTTATTATGCAACCTAAAAATTTCATGGTAGGTAATGGCCACTTCATCCAGATCATCCTCCCAGAGTTCCTCTATATCCCCCAGAAGGATAAGGATAAATCCATCTCTATGATACTTTCTGAGGGCTCTCAAATATATTTCTGCATTTGGTTTAAAGTCATCGCTATCCCCGCCATCTCCCATATGAATATCACTGAAGATAACAATTCTGCTTCCTGCATCAAGCTTATATTCAGGAGCATTCCCGTAAATCCTATCCAGAATTCCCTTCATTTTTCCTGTATTCTTCTGCCATTCTGTAAATTCTGGTGAGGAGCCTATCCACCATCTCCTTTTCGCTTACTCTCTCCACGAGTTTGCCCCTCTCAAAAATAATACCGACTCCACGCCCACAGGCAAGGCCAATATCCGCCTCCTTTGCCTCTCCAGGACCATTGACCACGCATCCCATCACGGCCACCTTCAAAGGTACATCCAGCTTCTCGAGCCGTCTTTCTATCTCATCCACAACAGGAAGAAGATCCACCTCAAGACGTCCACACGTAGGGCATGCTATCAGTTCAACCCCCCTTTTACGGAGCCCCAGTGACTTCAGTATTTCCCATCCAACTTTAACCTCATATACAGGAGGTGCAGCCAGAGATACCCGTATGGTGTCCCCGATTCCCTCTGAAAGAAGTATGCCTATCCCAACAGAACTTTTTACTGTACCGGTAAGGAGTGTTCCTGCTTCTGTTATTCCAACATGAAGGGGATAAGGAACGAGCTTTGAAATCTTTCTGTAGGCTTCCACTGTACGTTGCACATCAGAAGCCTTCAGGGAAAGTTTTATTGTTCTGAAGTCCAGAAATTCAAAGAATCTTATGTGTTCCAGAGCTGCCTCTACCATCCCATCAGCTGTGGCACCCCCATATTTTTCAAGTATGTGTCGTGGAAGAGACCCTGAATTAACTCCTATTCTTATGGGGATGCCTGCATCCTTAGCTGCCTTTATTATCTTCTCTACCTTCGAAGCTTCGCCTATATTTCCCGGATTGATCCTCAATCCATGAGCACCTATTCTGGCTGCCTCCACTGCAAGGCGCCAGTCATAATGAATATCAGCTATAACAGGGATGGGCGAGCGACCAACAATCCTTTCAAAGGAAGAAAGAACAGAATGATGGGGAACAGCCACCCTTATTATTTCACATCCTGCTTCAGCAAGTTCCTTTATCTGATCCAGGGTGGCCCGCCAGTCCCCGGTATCGGTTTTGGTCATGGATTGAACCCGAATAGGGGCTCCTCCACCGATGGTAACATCGCCCACCCTTATCTGAATGGTCTTGTTCATAGCCTTTTAAGGATATCGTTAAGCAACACAAAGATGGATAAAAGTATTATTATGGAAAAGCCCAGCTTTAATATCCAGTCCTTCGCTCTCTCACTGAGTTCTCTTCCTATTAGAGCCTCTATTAAAAGGATTATAATCTGCCCACCGTCCAGCCCCGGGATGGGTAAGAGGTTTATTATGGCAAGTTGAAGTGATACAAAGGCAAGAAAACTGAGGAAAGGAATCATCCCTGCAGCAGCGGTGGCATAAGAAAACTGAGCAATGTCAAGAGGACCGGACAGGGTTCTGGGAGAAAGCTTTCCTGCAATAAGCTTTGCCAACACATCAAAGGTCATTGTGGTGTAATAAATGTTATCCTTAACACTGGAAACAAGGGCTGTGAAAAAGGGATATTGTTTCTTTACCGCAGGTTGGTATGGAAGAAAACCCAGAATCCAGCGACCGTTGATCCTCTCCGGCTTCACCCTGAGCTCCAGCACCCTTCCCTTTCTCTCTATTTTAAGCACCAGCTCCTTTCCCTGACTGTTATTTATAAGTTCTCTCAGATGATAGAAATCTTCCACCCTCTCTCCATTAACTTCCAGGATTCGATCCCCTGGCTTCAAACCAGCCCTTTGGGCTGGCTTACCCGGAAGTATCATACCTATAACAGGCTCAGCCGGCACATAAATGCCCGAGTAGCCAAGGCTATATTTACCCACCTTTTGAGGGATCAGGGTAGTTTCTACCTTCCTGCCATTTCTCTCCAAAATTACCCTGACGCTGTTGCCAGCATTTGTGGAGATTATAACCTTAAGGTCCCTCCAGGTAGGGTTTTTCTTTCCGTCTATAAGAATAATCCTGTCTCCCTTATGGATACCTGCTTTATCTGCCGGGGATCCTGGTTCTACCCAGCCCACAATTACTGGTTGAGAGTAAAATGCCGGTTCCTGGAGACCTGCCATATAGACTCCTGTCATTACCGCCACTGCAACGAGCACATTCATTACAGGGCCCATGACCAGGACAAGGAATTTTTGCCACCTTGGTCTTGACATAAATTCCCTCGGGTCACCGCTACCTTTTTCCTCCCCCATCAGCTTGACGTATCCTCCGAGGGGAATCATGCTTATTCTGTAGTCTGTCTCCCTCCTTTTAAAGCCCACCAGCCTCGGACCAAAGCCCAGAGAGAAGGTTTCAACCCCTATTCCAAGAAGCTTTGCTGTGGCAAAGTGTCCAAATTCGTGTGCCACCACTATTATTGTGAAAAGCACAAGAAACCAGAAAATATTTCCAAGTATTGCCATGGTCAATTCCTTTTATTTATTAATTTTTCAGCCCTCTCTGCCCCTTCTCTTACCAGCCCAACCACTTCTTCTATAGAAGATGGGGTATAAGCTGTATGTTCCTCTGAAACTTCAATTATAACATCAAGAATGGCAGAAAACTTTATCCTTCCTTCCAGAAAAGCCATCACCGCTGTATCATTCGCTCCATTTACAAGGGCAGAAAGAGATGGGGGTTCTTCAAGCATTCTGTATCCCATTTCTATCGCAGGATAGTTTTCCGGATCAGCTTCGTAAAATTCCAGCTCCTTAACTTCTGCAAGATTGATGGGTTTGACAGGAGGTACACCTCTTTCCGGGTATAAAAGAGCATATTGAATGGGAATTCTCATATCAGGGGCACTCATATGTGCCATTAAACTCCCGTCCCTCATCACAAAGATAGAATGGACAATCGATTGGGGATGTATCAGAACTCCTATTTTTTCCGGTGTAAGGTCAAAAAGCCATCTGGCCTCAACCATCTCAAAGGCTTTATTCATGAGGGTAGCAGAGTCAACGGTGATCTTTTTTCCCATATTCCACACTGGATGGGAAAGCACATCTTCAACTCTTATACTCTCTGGCTTGTTCCTGAAAAACGGTCCTCCTGAGGCAGTAAGTATTATCTTCTCGGGTTTCTCAGGATAAAGGAATAACTGGAACAGGCTATTATGTTCGCTATCAACAGGAATGATCTCTGCCCCGCTTTTCTTTGCCTCCTCCATAATTACACAGCCTCCACTTACAAGCGATTCCTTATTGGCAAGTGCAATTCTTTTCCCCCTTTTTACCGCTTCATATGTAGGCAAAATTCCTGCCGTCCCGGATACAGCAATAACTACCAGGTCCGCCTCCTGCAAGGTTGCAATCCTTCTTAATCCTTCCTCTCCCCAGAGTACATTTTTGCCCAGGACAACTGCGTCCTCTCTTCGGGCCACGGATACCACAGCAGGGTTGAATTTTTCCA
>JAMOUL010000074.1 GCA_027062035.1 Candidatus Aminicenantota bacterium
CCTTGGATTCAAAGTGGAGGATGTGAGGGAAGGGGAGGTTATATTTATCCATAATTTCGGCACGCCTTCCCCTGCAAGAAGGGCAAGGGAGGCAGGATACAGCCTGAAACTTCGAAGAGTTGGTTTGTTGAAGGGATAAGTACATACCGCGCTATTTAATCCATTATTATCTGGAGTATTAATGCCTGGGTCCCTGGATTGACGAAAGAAAATATGGTGACTATAATTTCCTTTACCAGAAATTTATACAGGAGGTGTTCATGTATACCAGCGAAGAACTAATGAAGATCGATGAGCAGTACGGAGCCCATAATTATCACCCCCTTCCAATAGTTATTGCAAAGGGAGAAGGTGTCTGGGTCTGGGATGTTGAGGGGAAAAAATATATGGACATGCTTTCTGCCTATTCAGCACTAAATCAGGGACATCGTCATCCGAGAATAGTTAAGGTTGCTCACGAACAACTGGATAGATTGACCCTTACATCCAGAGCTTTTTACAATGACAAGCTTCCACTATTTCTTAAGAAGGTGGCAGAGCTCACCGGTATGGAGATGGTATTACCCATGAATACCGGAGCTGAAGCTGTGGAGACAGCTTTAAAGGCGGTGAGAAAGTGGGGCTATTACGTTAAGGGAGTCGAGAAGGATAAAGCTGAAATTATAGTGGCAGAAAATAACTTCCATGGGAGAACCATCACCATAATTTCCTTTTCTTCTGAGGCTCAATACAGGGATGGATTTGGACCATTTACTCCGGGATTCAAAATGGTTCCCTATGGTGATGCAAAGGCAATAGAGGATGCGATAACACCCAATACAGTAGCTGTTTTAATAGAGCCCATACAGGGAGAAGGTGGAATTATCATCCCACCTGATGGATATTTAAAAAGGGTCAGAGAAGTAACTCAAAGGGAAAAGGTGCTGTTTATTCTGGACGAGATCCAGACCGGTCTTGGCCGTACGGGAAGAATGTTTGCATGGGAATGGGAAGGAGCAAAACCCGATGGGATCATACTCGGAAAGGCACTGAGCGGAGGAATTCTTCCGGTTTCTGCTTTCGCTTCTTCAAAGGAGGTTTTAGGAGTGTTTAATCCGGGAGACCATGGTTCTACCTTCGGTGGAAATCCACTGGGAGCTGCTGTGGGTATAGAAGCCTTAAACGTTCTGGTAGAAGAAAACCTACCTCAGAAGGCTGAGGAAATGGGTAACTACTTTATGGAAGAACTTAGAAAGCTTCGCAATCCGGACATAGTGGAGGTCAGAGGAAGGGGCCTCCTTATAGGGGTTGAACTCAAAAAGCCTGCCAGAGAATATGCTGAAAAGCTTAAAGAAGAAGGACTGCTCTGTAAGGAAACCCACGAATATGTGATCCGTTTTGCTCCACCACTTGTCATTTCCAGGGAGGAAATAGATTGGGCCCTGGAAAAGATAAGGAAAGTTATGGGATGAACGAGTACGACCGTTGCTTTGCCTGCGGGCAGGCTAATCCCTGGGGTCTGAAACTGATATTCCACCAGGATAAAAATGGAGTATGGGCAGATGTCGTTTTCCATAAAAACTACGAGGGTTATCCCGACATAGTTCACGGGGGTATAGTTACCACAGTGCTGGATGAAGCAATGGCTAAGGCTGTTCTGGCTCGCGGCGTTGTAGCCTACACCGCTGAACTGAGGGTAAGGTTAAAGAAAAAGGCCGTTCCTGGCGAAAAATACAGGGTTTATGGAAGGCTTATCTCTTCAAGAAGAAACCTGTATGAACTTGAAGCAGTTTTAAGGAAGGGGGAGGAAGTAATAGCAGAAGCTCATGCCCGCTTCCTCGCCCCGGGAAAATAAGACTAATCCTGTGATAATTTTATTAGTTTTTGAGAGGTGAATTCTTTAATCAAATATTTCGGACCCCTTCCCTGAAACAGAAATTCTTCCCGGCCTCTCAATTTCATGAAGAGTTGAGGAGAGGGAGAATTTTCCAGTATTATAAGTTCCACCGGGGTGACCTCGGCAAGTTCCATAGCAAACTCCTTTTCCCCTCCGAATATTGAAACGGACATTATGGCAGGAGAACTGGCTACAAAATCGAAAATTTCCTCTTTCTTTTCAAAGGTATAAACAAAAATAAGTGGTGAAAAAAGTTCTTCCTTTAAATAAAGGGAAAGTGGAAGTTCCGATGCGACTGCCGGGAATTTAAAGAGATCGTCAACAAGACCTCCTATAAGAAACTTCCCGCCAGCTTCCAGTACCTTTTCCCTTATTTTTATAAGCCGGGGTTGAAGATTTATTCCAAAGCCTTCCATTGAAAGGTTTTCCATATTCTTAAGTAGAACCGACAGGAAGTCGTAATAAATGCTTTCCCTGACGAGAATTACATTGGGACTCAATGGAGGAAATCCGAAATAATTCACCATGGCCCTCAGGGATTTTTTGAGGGCTGCGTTAATTCCTTCTTCTTCCATTACTACAAAGGCTGAATTTCCCCTCCTTTCTATTAGTGTTTGCGTTGTTCCAATTCCTTCAATCGGGAAGTACGTTTTTGATGCTTCCTTTATCGATTCTTCCTTGGGGAGAAAGGTTGTGGGTATTAAGGAAACCATTTTTTTGAAGTATGGATGGCTCAGAAGAAATTTTAAGAGGAAAAAGACTCCAGGGGCATCTTCTGGAGAGGGAGTAATTACAAGATGGTTTCCTGACAGAATGGAAGTGAAAATTTTCAGGGCAACTTCTAATGGGGAAGTAAACGGAGCCGGTCTCCATAAAATAATGCCAAGGGGCGTTTTGAAGGGGATTTCTGATAAAGACGAAATTTTTTCTTCATCGACTTGTAATGCAGAGAGGGTCTGGCGAGCGGCTTCCTTTATGTTGTGTATCTCATCCTTTGCTCCTTCTCCGGAAAATGGAAGATATTTTTTAAAGGCTTCCTCTAACCTTTCCGTGTTTGTTGTTATAACATCCTTTATGGCCTCCACCGCTTCCTGAGCGTAGTACTGGCTTGATGTAATCCTTTCCAGCTCTTCTTTTAATAGCTCAGATGTTCCCAGATGTACTCTTATCTCCGTTTTCCCCTTGAAGACTTTTATTTTCTGGGTCTGTGATTCAATGAATTCACCCCTTGAAAGAATCTTTATCATGGATTAAAGCTCCAGAACCATGCCTTCGTGTGCAGCCATTGTGTTGGGGAAGATTTCTCTTGCTCTTTTTTCCTTTCCCTCTATAATTGCATCGGTGTGTTTCGGATCGTGGTGGAACAGAAGAAGCATTTTAGCCCCGGCCTTTGACGCAACTTCTGCTGCCATCTCAGGGGTACTGTGTCCGTATCCCTGGTGGCGGAGGTACTCCTCGTGGGTGTACTGGGCATCATGGATAAGTACATCCGCCTCTGAGGCGAAATCAATAAGTCTTCTATCGCTTCCCACATATCCTTCTGTGTCTGTGGCAACCACCACAGTCTTTCCCTCTGCCTCTATACGGTAAAGCAATACCCCTCCCCTTGGATGTGCCGGGCTGTGTAGAGCCTGGATTTTGAAGTTTCCTCTTTCCACCACGTCTCCGTCCTGGATGGTATTGAAGGATAAATTTGCTCCTCTGTCAGTTATGTTAAATGGTGAAAAAATCGGCAGAGAAAGAATATCCACAACATCCTCTACACCTACATCCAGAATAGATGGTCCCATTACCAGCGTATTTATGCTATCAGAATATATAAAGGAAGCGTAAGGTAGGCCAATTATATGGTCGAAATGATAATGGGTTAAAAGGAGAAGTACGTTTTTGAGAACCTTCTTGCTTCGCGATAAATTTATTATCCCTGTACCGGCATCTATTATCAGGGAATCCTCTCCGGAGTTGATCAAAATAGCTGTGGTATTACCTCCGAATTTAATATAATCCTGTCTGCAGACCGGATGAGTCCCCCTTGCCCCGAAAATTTCAATATACATTCTCCCCTCCTTTTAGAATTCAGGGGTATATTTGTCCCTCTTTATTCCGAGATACTGATCCACGATTTTTAAAGCACAAAAATCTCCACACATTGAACACGCATCGGTTTGAGTCTTTCTCTGCGCTCTTATCTCATCGAACCTTTCCCTGTCTATTGAAAGTTCTCGCTGGGCTTCCCAGTCGAGGGCTCTTCTGGCAAAAGACATTTTCCTGTCCCATTCGGCTGCTCCTTTTATCCCCTTTGCTATGTCTGCTGCGTGGGCCGCAATTCTTGAGGCAATTACCCCTTCCCTTACGGCATTTACATCTGGAAGTCCCAGATGTTCTGCGGGGGTAACATAACAGAGAAAATCCGCTCCTGCAGCTGCTGCTATTGCTCCTCCTATAGCAGAGGTTATGTGGTCATAGCCAGGTGCAATATCGGTTACTATGGGTCCCAGGACATAGAACGGTGCTCCGTCACACAGCCTTTTCTGAAGCTTTATATTCATTTCTATCTGATTTAAGGGAACGTGTCCTGGACCCTCTACCATGGCCTGTACCCCTGCTTCCCTTGATTTTTTTACCAGCTCTCCCAGTACCATAAGTTCGTCGATTTGTGCAGCGTCTGTGGCATCTGCTATAGCTCCGGGTCGTAATCCATCCCCTAAACTTAAGGTCATATCATATTTTCTCGCAATTTCAAGTAATTGGTCAAAATGTGTGTATAGGGGATTTTCCTTTTCATTGTGAAGCATCCATCCTGCAAGAAAGGAACCGCCCCTCGAAACTATATCCATGATCCTCTCTTTCCTTTTTATTTTTTCGAGCCCGGAAAGGGTAAGGCCTGCATGTACTGTGATAAAATCAACTCCGTCCTTTCCATGCATTTCTATAACTTCAAGCAGGTCTTCGGGCTTCATGTTAACTATGGAGCCCCTCCTGGAAATTGCCACTATGGCCGCCTGGTAAATGGGGACAGTTCCCACGGGCCTCCATGAGTGTTCTATGATTTTTTTCCTGTTCCTGTTGAGGTTTCCTCCTGTGGACAGATCCATAATGGTGTCTGCTCCAGCCTCAAGGGCTACCCTGAGCTTTTCCAGTTCCGGGTCAATATGGGGAAAATCCATGGAAGTTCCAATATTGGCATTTACCTTTGTTTTCAAACCTTCCCCTATTCCTATGGGTTTTAAATTTTTGTGGTTTGGATTAGCGGGGATAACCACCCTTCCCCTGGCAATCCTTTGCAGGAGTTCATCTATGGAAATATTTTCTTCCTTTGCTATTACTTCCATCTCTCGCGTGGGATTTCCTTTTTTTGCCTGTTCCAGCTGAGTCATTTTTTTTACCTCCAAAATGAATTATAATAAAATGCGAAATAAGTAAGAAATTATAACCCTATGAAAGAAATTTGAAAATAAGGGTTGACAGGCAGCAAATTTATGTGTTAAAAGAGGAAAGAGATGAAAGATTATTTTAGCATCTGGATTATTCCAAAGGACGACGCACCCCCAAAAATTTTCTCCATTGAGAGGAAAAAATTAAGGAGGGCCCTTGCCGGTGTGGGTGTCTTGGCCTTTTTAGGTTTGTTTTTGATGGGAGACTATGTGACCCTTCTTATGAGGAGAGCCGAAATTAATCGATTGAGAGCTGAAAATGCAAGATTGAAAAATCGGCTTCTCGCCATTCAGAAGGATTCCGAAGATCTGGAGAAAAAACTCAATCTCTTTAAGGATTACGCTAAAAAACTGAATACTATTGCAGGCCTTGAGTCCCCGTACGCCCTCAAAGAAGTTGGTGGAGTTGGTGGAGGAGAATTTACCTTTTCACCTTCTACTCCAAAACAGAGAGATCTGGATATTTCAAAAATTTCCTCCAAGCTTAAAAATTTAAAGAAGGCTGCCAGAAACCTGGACATTAATTTTGAAATTCTTTACAAATTCTTCAAAGAGCAGCAGGAACTGCTTGCATGTACACCTTCCATATGGCCTACGAGAGGATACTTAACATCTGTCTTCGGATACAGAAGGGACCCATTTACAGGCAGGAGAGCGTTTCACCGGGGAATCGATATTTCTGCTCCAATAGGTCAGAAGGTTCACGTCACTGCCAAGGGAATAGTGGTTAAAACAGGGTACAAACCAAGAAGCCTGGGTAGGTATGTTATGGTCAACCACGGATTCGGATTTACCACTGTTTATGCTCACCTCTCCAGAATTCTCGTCAGACCCGGCCAGAGGGTAAAGCGTGGAGATGTTATAGGACTTGTAGGAAATTCTGGAAGGAGTACAGCTCCTCACCTTCATTACGAAGTCAGGGTTTATGGGAAAGCTGTTAATCCTCTTCTCTATATTTTAGAGAACCTGGGAATTTAGAGCTTTTTCCAGTGCATCCACGCCAGGACCCCAGAATTGGCGGGATTTTCTCTCTTTTAAGTATTGAAGGGCTTCTTCTGCGGAAAGTGCTCTTTTGTAAGGTCTCTGGGTGGTAAGGGCGTCAAATACATCTGCAATGGCAATTATTTTGGCAAATAGAGGGATCTCACTGCATGTGAGCCCATCTGGATAGCCACTTCCATCGCACCTTTCATGATGATATTTTATCCCTTCAAGTATTCTCTCCATCCCCTCCACACCCATTACAATCTCTGCCCCAATTACAGGGTGACGTTCTATTATTTTTCTTTCTTCATCGTTTAAAGGTTCCTTCTTTCTTAATACCGCGTCTGGAATGCCTATTTTTCCTATGTCATGGAGAATGGCAGAAAGTTCCAGTTGTTCCAGTGCTTCCTCGTCAAGCTTCAACATTTCACCTATTGCTCTTGAATACGTTAAAACACGTTTTGTATGTCCTCCTGTGTATGGATCCCTTTTTTCTATGGCCATTGCAAGGGATAGGGAGGTCTCTTTAAAAATTTTCCTTATTCTGGTATAAAGTTTGGCATTTTCCAGGGCAATTGATATAGGGGCACTGAGAATGGAAAGCAGATTGAGGTCTTCTTTACGGAACCCTCCAGGTTTGTTCAGCAGCTGTATTACCCCTATAGCTCTTCCACCTGTAACCAGTGGAAATGTTAAAAGGTTTTGAGTTTTAAAATTACTTTCTTCGTCGAATTCCCTTTTCCATCTTACATCAGATTCAACATTATCTATTAAAAGGCTTTTTCCTGTAACCGCTACTGTGCCGGCTATTCCCTCCCCCAGCTTCAATTTTTTGCCCCTCAGTCTCGGGGCAGCAGAACCCACTATGCTTCTGAAGAAGAGTTCTCCTTTTCTTTCATCAACTTCCCATATGGAACCGGCTTCTGAACCCAGGAGGTTAACGATTTCTCTCAAAGAAGTTTCAAGGACCTCCTCTATTTTTAAACTGGAGTGGATTTTAGAGAGTGTCTGAAGAAGACCCTTTATTTTAGTAGTTTCTGTGGTCATTAATGTAAGCCTGGATCCTTTCCCTTGTTTTTCTGGGAACATCCACCCATTTTAGAGCAACTATTCTATCCGTACCCAGATGGGCAATTCTTACCACCCTGGCCAGATTTATTCTGTATGCTCCGTCAGGAAAGATTATATCAATTTCTTTTATTTCCTGATCCAGTTTTACCCTTGATATAGGGAATTTTGGAAGGATGGCCACCCCTCCAAGGGAGATGTTGTCCACGACCCCAACAAAGTCCTTCATGGGAGGGGAAAGGAATTTGATCTTAAGGGGTTTTTCAGTTAGCCCTGGAACTCTTGGAAACGTCCTTTTATCCTTTAATTCTCTGGGGAGAGTACCCCTTTCCTTTATGATTTCTACCTGTCTCAAAAAGAAGTCTTTAGCTTTTTTGTATTTTATGTAAAAGTAAACTGCTGCAATAAAGAAAATTATATTGCTGATAATCAATACTATTTTCACGACCATATTTTAACACCCTTTCCACTTTTATAAAAACTTATCTTTTCTGATATAATCTTTCAGTAATGGAAAAGGAAAATTTACTGGAAGCCATTGAAACTTTAGCAAAAGAGAAGGGAATAGACAAGGACTATCTTGTGGAAGCTATAGAGGAAGCTCTTCGTGCGGCTTCCAGAAAATATTTTGGGGAGGGAGAAAAGGTTGAAGCCTATTTTGATAAGGAGAAGGGGGAGGTTAAGGTTCATGTTAAAAAGAAAGTCGTGGAGAGGGTGGAGGACCCTACAAAGGAAATCCATATAGAGCAGGCGAGAAAAATATTCGGGGATGTAAAGGTCGGAGAGGAAGTGAAGATTACCCTTCCTCCGGAGACCCTGGGTAGGATTGCAGCACAGGCTGCCAAATCTGTACTTTTTAACAAGGTCAGGGAAGCAGAGGAAGAGCGGATATACAACGAATATAAGGACCTCGAAGGAGAGCTTATTTCAGCGAGGATTCATAGAGTTTCTGATGAGGACATTTTTCTTCTTGTGGGGAAAGATGAGGCACTTTTGCCGAAAAAAGAGCAGGTTCCAGAGGAAAAGTACAACCCTGGAAAGGAGATGCGGTTTCTGGTCATAAAGGTTCTCAGGGAGGCGAAACCTGTTCAGATTATAGTTTCAAGGTCAAGGCCTGAACTGGTTGCGAAACTTCTGGAAAGGGAAATTCCAGAGCTGAAGGAAGGAAAAGTTAAGATAAGAAAAATAGTGAGGGAGCCGGGAATAAGAAGCAAGGTGGCCGTTTATTCGGATGATCCAAATATCGATGCCCTTGGCTCTTGCATCGGGATGAAGGGGAACAGGGTCCTTTCTGTGACAAAGGAACTTTCAGGGGAAAGGATAGATATAATTCTCTGGGATGAAGATATAGAGAAGTTCATAGCCAACAGCCTGAGTCCTGCCAAGGTGAAAAACGTCCAGATACTGGATGAGGAAAGGCGAATAGCCGAGGTGGTTGTACCTGACGAAAATTATTCTGTTGCTGTGGGTAGAAAAGGAACCAATATACGTCTTGCTTCCTGGTTAACCCGGTGGAAAATAATACTGAAAGCAGAGAGCGAGAAGAGGGAGGAGATTCTGAAGGAAGTAGATGAGAGATTGCCCTTTGAAGAATTTCCCAAGCCACTGGCACTTGCATTGAAGAAGAAAAAGGTTTTCACCTGGTCCCAATTAAAAGAGCTATCTTTGAGGGATATTTCAAAACTGCCGGGGATGTCTGGTAAGTTTCTAAATCGAATTAAAGAGGAGCTTGAAGTAAGAGGGTATAAGTTAAGGAGGTAGAATGGCGAAGTTCCGGGTTTATCAAATAGCTAAGGAGTTTCAACTGGAAAGTAAAGAAGTTATAGAGCTTTTGAAGGAGATCGGCGTGGAAGTGAAAAGCGCCAGCAGCACAATTAATGAAGAGGAGCTTATCCTTATAAAGGAGAAAATTGAAGAGTACAAAAAGAGGGGTAAAAAGCCGCCAAAACCTAAAAAAGCAGAGGTAAAGAAGGAAGAGAAGAAGGAAACAAAAAAGGTTGAGGAGAAGAAACCGGAGAAAAAGAAAAAACCGGTAGAGCCTAAAAAGCCAGAAAAGAAACCAACACCTGTTCCTAAGCCACCGGAAACAAGAAAGGCCGAAAAGCCCAGGGCAAAGGAACATCCAAGAAGACCTGCCAGACCGCAAAGACCTGCGGGAAAGCCGCCAAAGCCACCAGAAAAGAAACCTGCTTCCAAAAGGTTTCTTGTAATAAAGAAGAAGAAGGAAATAAAGTTTCCCAAAGAAGTAGAGGTGGTTGAAGGGGAAACTCTTAAAGAGATAGCGCGGAAACTCGGGGTAAAGATTTCACAAATAGAGGAAAAACTCAGGGAAGGTGGACTCTTAATCCACACCAACGATAGGTTGGACTCCACCCTTGCCCATGAACTGGGCAGGGTCCTGAAGATTAGTATTAAATTTAAGAGTTTTGAGGAGAGCCTTGAAGAGCTTCATGGAGAGGGTAATGAGTTTGTGGAGAGGGCCCCAATAGTAACAGTAATGGGGCATGTGGATCATGGAAAGACCACCCTGCTGGATTATATAAGGAAGACCCGGGTTGCCGAGAGGGAGGCAGGCGGTATTACCCAGCATATAGGGGCGTATAAAGTCAAGGTGGGGGATAAGTACATAACCTTTGTGGATACACCGGGTCACGAAGCTTTTACAAAACTCAGAGCCAGGGGGGCTCAGGTTACAGATATAGTAATTCTGGTGGTAGCTGCGGATGATGGAGTTATGCCACAGACAATTGAAGCCATAAACCATGCCAAGGCAGCAGGTGTCCCCATACTGGTGGCTATAAACAAGATAGACAAACCCGAGGCTGACCCGATGAAGGTGAAACAGCAACTTGCGGAGAAGGGACTTCTTGTTGAAGAATGGGGTGGAGATACGGTGGCAGTGGAGATTTCCGCCAAAACAGGTAAGGGTGTTGATGAGCTTCTTGAAATGGTAACCCTTATGGGTGAGTTGCTGGAACTTAAGGCTCCTGTGGATGTGCCTGCCCAGGGAACTATTCTGATATCCAAACTTGACCCCAGGAAGGGACCTGTGGTAACGACCATAATTCAGAAGGGAACGTTGAGGGTAAGAGATAGCTTTGTGGCAGGGACGACGTGGGGAAGAGTTCGTGGGCTTTTCGATGAATTCGGCAAACCCATAAAGGAAGCAGGTCCTTCAGATCCTGTGGAAATAATGGGATTTGAAGAAGTACCACTGGAAGGGGATCGCCTTTTCGTTGTTAAGGACCTGGAAAGGGCCAAATCCATAGTAGAACTCAGAAAGGAAATTCTTCAGGAGAAGTCAAGAAGGTTTGAAAGGAAGATTACCCTTGAGGATCTGTTTAAGGAACTTGAAGGAGAAAATGAGAAGGAACTTAGATTAATAATAAAGGCTGATGTTATAGGTTCACTTGAAGCCCTGAAGGATTCTGTGGAAAGACTTTCTTCTGACGAAGTTAAGATCAGAATCCTGCATGCAGGTACAGGACCGGTAACCGAAAGCGACGTACTTCTTGCTTCTGCTTCTCATGCAATAATAATAGGATTCAACGTAAAAGCAGAAAAGAAGGCAATGGATGCAGCCCAATCAGAGAAGGTTCAGATTAGAATTTACAGGGTTATTTATGAGCTTCTTGAAGATATAAAGAAGGCGCTCCAGGGTATGCTGGAACCCAAGTTTGAAGAAACCGTGATAGGGAAAGCTGAGATAAAACAGACCTTTAGAATAGCAGGAGTTGGTGTTGTAGCCGGGTGCATGGTTATAGAGGGAAGGGTTAGAAGAGACCTCAGAGCCCGTGTCCGGCGTGGAGAAGAGATAATATTTGACGGCAAAATAGCCTCTTTGAAGCATTACAAGGATGATGTAGATGAGGTAAGAATGGGAAGTGAGTGCGGAATAAGACTGGAAAGCTTTAACGATGTTCAGAAGGGAGACATAATAGAAGTTTACGAAAAAAGGCAGGTTTAGGTTGAATGATCATAGGATATCTATATCTGGAATTTTATTTGCCCTGGAGTCATTCTCTGAAGGAAAAGAGGAAGTTTTTAAACAGTTTTAAGGGTAAACTGCTTCACAAATTTAATATCGCAATTGCCGAGGTAAACTATCAGGAATTATGGCAGAGAAGTGGGATTGGTATAGTTTCAATAGGGACGGAAAGAGAGTACATAGAAGGCATATTCGAAAGGGTTATTAAAGAGGTGGAGAAAATGGATGCAGAACTTATTAAAGAGGAGGTGGAATTCCTGTGAGAGAAAGGAGGAAGGAACGAATAGAAAAACTGATAGAGCAGGAGCTAAGTGTTGATATTCACGAGATACTGGAACTTGCCGGAGATATCGTTACCGTGAAGAAGGTCCTTTTATCAAAGGATTTTTCCCAGGCAAAGGTATATATAACTGCTCTTCAGAACAATGATAGAGCAGTTGAGGTTCTTAATAATAAGGCCGGCCACCTTAGATTTCTTCTTGCAAGAAAACTCAATTTAAGATATACTCCCAAACTCAGGTTTTTAAAGGATGAAGAGGAGGAAAAGGAAAGGAGATTAGATGAACTCTTTGAAAAACTCCGAAATAAAGAAGAAGATAGTTGAGAAACTCAAAAGCTGCAATTCTGTCGCGATAACCTGTCATTTAAGACCTGATGGGGACTGTATAGGTTCTGCCCTTGGATTAATGCTTTCCCTGAGAGAAATCGGGAAAAGGGCAGAAATTTACAACATGGATCCTACCCCATGCTTTCTCAAGAAACTTCCTGGAGCAGAAGAAATCAAAAACGGTAAAATTCCAGAGGGCTTTGAATGTATTGTGTTTATGGAAACCTCCGCTCTTGAGAGAAGTGGACAGGAAAATCCCGATGCCATTACAATTCACATAGATCATCATAGAACCTCTGAGGAATTTGCTCATATCAACTGGATCGAGGCGGATAGGTCCTCTGTAGGCGAAATGATTTTCGAGCTCCTTCTGGAAAACGGCATGCCCATTACCAGAGAAATTGCCACATGTCTTTATGCTGCCATATTTTCTGATACAGGTGGCTTCAGGTTTTCCAATACCACTCCAAGAGCGCTTAAATACGCATCCCTTCTTGCTGGAGCAGGTGCGGACCCTTCCAGAATAAGCAGGATTCTTCTCGAAAGTCACAAAAAGGAGGAGATTTTCCTTCTCAGGAAAATCCTTGAGACTGTAAGATTTAATGAGACAGGGAAGATTATAGCGGCATTTATTAAAAGGAAATTTCTTGAGGAGCTTTCATTGAGTTTACAGAACGTGGAAAGCGAATCCATCATGAACATTCTGAGGTCGGTGGAGGAAGTTGAAGTTGCATTACTTTTTAAAGAACTGGATAATGGTTACAGGGTGAGCCTTCGTTCCAAAGATAATGTGGATGTGGGAAGAATTGCGGAATCCTTCGATGGAGGCGGTCATCCCCAGGCAGCTGGTTTCAATATAAATCTTCCTCAGGAAGAGGCTTTAAATACAGTATTTAAAAGAATAGAGGAGATGTTCCCTTGGGTGAAAAAACTGGGATAATACTTGTAAACAAGGAAAGGGGAATGACATCCCACGATGTTGTGGATAGGGTAAGGAAGATATTACATCAGAGAAAAGTGGGGCACATGGGGACCCTTGATCCCCAGGCAGAAGGACTTCTGGTCCTGGGACTTGGAAAGGCCACCCGTCTCTTTCCCTTTATTGTTAAAGGTAATAAGTACTATACCGGGAAGATAAGGCTTGGGATAGAAACCGATACCTACGATAGGGATGGAAAGATAATCCGGCAGGTAGAAAAGGTAGATGTTACTGAAGAACAGATAAGGGAAGCGGTG
>JAMOUL010000075.1 GCA_027062035.1 Candidatus Aminicenantota bacterium
ATAAGACCTATCCTGTCCATGGCTTCCTTTTCAAACTTCAGAACATCCCAGTCTTTAGTCTCTGGAAGGGTATGCCAGTCCATATCCAGAAAGGCAGCAGAGAGATATTCGGTGGTGGCAAATCCCTGATTGAAGTGACGGGCATTGTGGATCTTTTCTATAAGTTCGTCAGGGATGGGTTCACCCGTCTTATAGTGCTTCGCATAAACCTTCAAAATGGCTGGTTCAACCGCCCAGTTCTCCATAAACTGGGAAGGAAGCTCCACAAAGTCTATGGGGACATTTGTCCCGGAAACCCTGTAATAGGTACATTGAGAAAGAAGCTCATGTAGTGCATGACCGAACTCGTGGAAGAGGGTTAGTACCTCTTCAAGGCTCAGCAGAGCCGGTTTATCTCCTACAGGTTTGGAGAAGTTGGTGACATTGTATACCACAGGGATAACCCTTTTACCGTTTATTATTGCTTCCTTTCGGAAGGCATCCATCCATGCACCGCCTCTTTTACTGGGCCTGGGGAAATAATCGGCATAATAGATTCCTATGGTCTTACCGGAAGCATCCTTCACCTCAAAGGCCTTAACATCTGGATGATATTTGGGAAGGTCATCCCTCTCCACAAAGGTAATTCCAAAGAGCTTGTTGGCAACGTAGAACGCGCCCTTTCTCACGTTGTCAAGCTGGAAATAGGGTCTGAGCATCTCCTCATCCAGGGCGTACTTTTCCTTGCGGAGTTTCTCCGCGTAATACCACCAATCCCAGGGCTGAAGCTTAAATTTTTCGCCTTCCTTATAGATCATCTTCTGAAGTAGGTCTCTTTCTTCCTTTGCCCTTGCGAGGGCGGGTTTCCAGATTTCGTTCATTAGCTTATAAACGTTTTCTGGTTTCTTTGCCATATTCTTTGCAAGGGCATAATCAGCATAGGTTTTATACCCGAGGAGATGTGCCTTTCTGATTCTGAGATTTACGATCTTCGCCACAATGGCTTTGTTGTCATATTCATTGTTGTTATTGCCCAGATTCGCATATGCCATAAGGATCTTTTCCCTGAGCTTTCTCTTTCTGGAATACTGAAGGAAAGGAATAAAGCTGGGTTTATCCAGGGTGAATACCCATTTACCCTCGTATCCTCTTTTTTTCGCAGCTTCTGCCGCAGCGGCTATAACGTTTTCGGGAAGGCCAGCAAGGTCCTCCCTGTTTTCTATTACCATAACAAAGGAATTTTTGTCCTTCAAAACATTGTCACCGAACTTCAGGGTAAGTACAGAGAGTTCTTCGTTTATTTTCTTCAGCTCCTCCTTCTTCTTCTCATCGAGATTGGCACCGCCCCTCACAAAATCCTGGTAGTACTTTTCAAGGACTGTCCTCTGTTCAGGGGTCAGGCTAAGACTGTCCCTCTTCTCATACACTGCCTTTATACGCTGGAAGAGTTTCGCATTCATATAAATTTCGTCCTCATGCCTTGAAAGCATTGGAGAAACCTTCTTGGCAATTTCCTGCATCTTATCATTGGTTTTAGCAGCAAGAAGATTGAAGAATATGGCAGAAACCCGTCTGAGAAGCTCTCCGCTACGATCAAGAGCTGCTACCGTATTTTCGAAGGTGGGCTCTGCAGGATTGTTTACGATCTCTTCAATTTCCTTCTTATGCTGTTTAATCGCCTCTTCAAAGGCAGGAAGATAGTGTTCTTCCTTTATCTGATCAAAGGGTGGTACACCATAAGGAGTGTTAAAGGGTTCCAGCAAAGGATTTTTTGCCTGCTGCTTTGAAGGTGCCTTAGCCTCCTTTGAACAAAAGGTGAGGCCAAAAACCATTAGTAAAATAGAGAGTAAAATAAATACGTTTTTCATGTCATCCTCCCTTAAAGAATGGAACTAAATTATACAAAGAATTTCATGACAAAGAAAAATATATGGACAAAATTTGAATTACAGGATTTCAATTTTCATTTTTTAAAAAAACTACTCAATATCTTTTCTACAAGTGCTTCCATGGGTTTTATGGAAGGAACAGGAAGAGCCTTCCTCCCAAGAGCTGCTTCCACCTCTGTGCATCCCAGGATTATGCCCTCTGCTCCTTGCTCTATAAGGTTTTCAGCCACCTCAATAAGGGGTTTTACTGCATCCTCCATCCCTGACCTTTTAGCTCCCTGATAAATTGCCAGATGCACCTTTTCCTGCTCTTCCCCTTCTGGAGCCATGAGTTCATAACCATCGAAGTACTTTTCATAAATCCCGGAAATAAGCGTTCCCTTTGTGGCAAGGAGCCCGAGCCTTTTGACTGAAGGATACTCTCTCTTAACAAACTCCGCTGCCGCCCCGATCATATCGTATATTTTTACCTCACTTGCTTTTTTTATCCTCTCAAGAAAAACATGGGCAGTATTGCAGGGAATTACTATATGTGTAGCGCCTGCCCTTTGAAGTATCCCGACACCCTCCACTATCAGAGGTACAGGATCTGGCCCTCTCCCCATTATAAAATCCGTTCTATCCGGTATCCGGGGATAATTCAGAAGGATAAAGGGAATGTGGTCCTGGTCCCGGCGAGCAGGGGTTTTCTCCACAAGGATCCTGGCAAATTCGAGTCCTGCTTCGGGGCCCATACCTCCGAGTATTCCAAGCAATTTCTTTTCATGTGGAGCGACTTCCATGCCTCTATTTTATCAAAAATCAGACTCTGGAAATTTGTTTTGGATAAATTTATAAAATAAAATCAACCTATGAGAATACTTGTTCTGGAATACGAAATAAAGGACAGAGAAGGGCGGATACTGGGCTCTTCAAAATTTGAGGGCCCCATGAAGGTAAAGCTTGGTACAGGCGAAATATGGAAGGAACTGGAAGAAAAGCTATCAGCATTGAAGATGGGAGAAGAAGCAAGCTTCTGGATAAAAGTTCCCTTTGATAGAGAGAAAATAAAAAGGGTGGACAGAGAAAGCATTCCCCCGGACGTAAAAGCCGGGGAAGAATTCTATGTTCAGACTCCGGCAGGGACATGGTCTGCAAGATTACTTGGGTACGAAGGGAACAATGCGGTAATTGATCTTAATCCGCCCTACGCAGGGGATGAGGTATTCTATAGAGTAAAATTAATTTACGAGGAAAAAATGTAAGGATAAGTGCAGTGCGCATCGTGTTTTCGCATTGTTGAGTTTACGTGTTAACGCGGAGGCGCACTTACGGGCGGAAAGGAAGATTCACGAGATTTGTCAAATACGAAGACCCGACCCCGAGGGATAAAAAAAGTGCGGCTGGCGGGAATCGAACCCACAGCCTTGGGATTAGGAATCC
>JAMOUL010000076.1 GCA_027062035.1 Candidatus Aminicenantota bacterium
ATTAAAATGGCAGAGAGAACACACTGTCACAATAACGCTGGCGTTTCTTTTTTTAGCTTCCTTAAGAAGAAGATAATTAAGCCTGACCCCGATTTCCTCAATAGTCCCTGTAAGGGAAGCACCACAGCACCTCGTTTTGAGCGGATAATCTGAGATAACCTCTGCACCCGCTGCCTCGAGAACAAGGTCAAGTTTTACTGGATATACAGGATCATCGTAACCGGTAAATGGACGAACAATCTGACAACCATAATAAGGCACAACCTTTACTCCTTTTAAAGGCCTTTTTACCTTTTCCTTAACCCTTTCAACCCCAACCTCCTCGGTTAAAACCTGAAGAGGATGGAGCACCTCCGGGAGAGCTGAACAATCAAATTCCATACCGGATTTCCAGAGAGCTTCACATAGCCTTTCCTTCCTCTCTCCTCCCTCCAGCATGACATTCCTTGCTTTGAGCAAGTTAAGGTAACAGGCACTGCACGGTGCTACAATCTTGTTAAGGCCCATCTGCTGAACAAGAGCAAGATTTCTAAAGCTCAGTGCCAGGGCGGCCATATCGTCTATGGCCATGTAGGTTGTAGCTCCACAACAGTTCCAGTCAGGAATTTCCTGAAGCTCAATCTCAAGGGCGTTGAACAAAGCAAGGAAGCTCTTTTCATATGCCTTCCCAGTACCCTTCAAGCTGCATCCTGGATAATATGCGTACTTCATCCCTTCACCTCCTCTACTGCTTTCATAAGTTTCTCTACCTGAGCCACGCCTTTAATTCTTTCCCGCTTGAAGCTCAGCCTTCCTGTTCTGAACAGTTTTAAACCGAGGGGGGCATAGGAAAATGCTTTAAGAATCCCTGTTTTGAAAAGCAGCTTCATTACCAGAATAGATTCGGTAGTTCTGCCATCTCTTCTTACCATTTTGAAAAATTCTCTTGCAAGAACCGGGACAGGGAAATTCCTGGGATAGACCTTTTCTTCGATGGCCTTTCTCTTTAATGCATACATTATGTCGGTAATTTTGATTTCCTGAGGACATGCTACTGTGCAGGAGTAGCATGAAGAACATAGCCAGATTGTAAAACTGGAAAGCACTTCACTTTTAAATCCTTCCCTTAAAAGAGCAATAATGCGTCTCGGGGTAAAATCCATGTAGATGGATAATGGGCACGTACCCGAGCAGGTACCACACTGGATACAATCCAATACCTTCTGGCCCCCTGGAATAGAAATTACATATTCCAGAATGGACCTGTCCAGCTCCCCCTCATACTTGACGGTTCGCTTAATTTGCATAGAAACCTCCTGAGGGGGATTTAATTATGAATGCGATAATTATCATCAATTTTATAATATTACCGACTTATGAAAATGTCAAATTATAACATAAAAATTTAAGAAAATATCTAAAAAATTTTCTTGACAAACCATAAAGCAATTAATTAGATTTAAGGATGTGAGTACAATAAGCATAAAGGTAAATGGGAAGAGGATAGAGGCGAAAGAAGGAGAAATGCTTGCCGTTGCCCTGTTCAGGGCAGGTTACAAAAAATTCAGAAAAAGTGTAAACGGAGAAGATCGTTCCCTGTTCTGTGGGATGGGTGTATGCTTTGAATGTCTTGTAAACGTCAATGGAAAAACCGTCCGCTCCTGCATTACACCTGTAAAGGAAGGAATGGAGGTGGAATTTGAAGAGAGCTGATGTAGAAAGGATAGAAACGGAAATTTTTATTGCCGGTGGAGGGATAGCCGGACTTGCCGCAGCTGAAATCCTGCTTGAGGCAGGAAAAGATTTTATTCTTGTAGATGAGTACCCGTACATTGGCGGACAGTATCTGAGGGACAATCCGGATTATCGGCCTCTTGATACTCCCACAAGAAAATACGGGTTCCACCTCAGGGACCACCTGAGCAAAGCAGACAATATCTGGACTGAAACCCTTGTTGCAGGATACTACGGAAACGGAGAAATAGCCGTTGTGAAAAAGGAGAAACCATATATCATAAAGGCAGATAAAATCCTCATTGCCACCGGAGCAAGGGAAAAATTCCTTCCCTTTCCAGGCTGGACTTTGCCGGGTGTGATAAGTGCGGGGGCTGTACAGGCTCTTGTAAAGACCTCCGGATATCTTCCGGCCAGGGACGCAATTATAGCGGGTACAGGACCCTTTCTTCTGGCTGTTGCCTATGAATTTGAAAAGGCCGGGGGAAAGGTTATTGAGGTGGCTGAATTAAACCCCATAAAAAAACTTATGGGCTTTACGACTGCACTCCTCGACTTTGAAAAGGGAAGGGAGGGCATCAAATACCTGGTAAAGCTCTTCGGGAAACTTTCCTATGGCTGGAAAATCGTGGAGGCAAAACAGAATGGGGAAAAACTGAGGGTTACCCTTGAAAAGAACGGGAAAAAAAGGGAGCTGGAAACAGAACTGCTGGCAATAGGACATGGATTTGTTCCCAATATAGAATTTGCCCAGCTGTGCGGGTGTCCTGTTTCCTATAAGCCTGAACTCGGCGGCTGGATTATAGAAGTGGACGAAAACATGAGCTGCGGAAAGGACATGTATGCTGCAGGAGAGGTAACCGGAATAGGTGGAGCAAGAAAGGCTCTCATTGAGGGTCAGCTGGCTGCCCTTTCCATAACTGGAAAGGAAGACAAAAAACTGAAAAAGAAAAGAGCCCACGAGGTTAAATTCGCTGCAAAGCTCAACACAGTCTATTCAGTATCTCCCCACCTGTGGAAATCAATTCCGGACAATACCATTATATGTCGCTGTGAAGACGTTACCATGGGAGAGATCAGGAAGGCTGTCGAAGAAGGATTTGTATCAACCAGAGGTATTAAGGGAGCCACAAGGGTAGGTATGGGAAACTGTCAGGGCAGAACCTGTTTTCCCATAGTCATGGAATTTCTCAGAAGTTATAAAGGGGTAAAACCAGAAGCAGTTTCAATAAGACCACCGATAAAACCCGTTGACCTCGGGGTATTTGTGGATCTGGAATAGACGGTGCACTGCGTATTGCGTTTACTCGCAAGCGCGCATACGTAAAATCTTATCTCAGGCACAGTGATTAAATTTCGAAGGCCTTTGAATAGGCAATGAGAAGGGAGTTTCTGGAAATGGTTTTTCTTATGTCCCCTCCGTTTTCCTGTATTGGAAGCTCGTCAAGGTCGAACTCTGTAAACTTCTGAAGCACCGCCCTTAAATTCTCATCCTCGGTTACAAGGACCTCCCTGGTGTGGGTTATAAGGTCATGGGCAAGGATAAGAGAAAGGAAAAGTTCATC
>JAMOUL010000077.1 GCA_027062035.1 Candidatus Aminicenantota bacterium
ATGTGAACTATAAAGACGTCTAAAACTTAAATGTAAAAAGTATCCTTCAATTTTTTATAAACAGCAAATTAAAAAAGAATTTATTGAAAGGAAATCCTTAACTTAATAAAATTCAAAATATGATACATATGATTTCCGTAATAATATGGTTTGCAGCAGCGATATTTTTTATTGTCTTTGTAATCTTCAGCATAAGGGAAAAGGAAAAAAGGGCAGCAATTTTCGCTTCTATTGCTTCAATCATTTCTATTTTATTGGTAATCGCACAGATTTTTCTAAAAATTCCGGCAGTTCTTTACTTTCAGTGGATAACTTTAGTGTTTTTCACATTTTTCATCATACTGTCCCTGATCCCGTGGAGAAACAATTTAGAACTCAGGATTTTTCCGTCAGAGGAAAGATTTGACGAAAGGGATGTTATGTTTGCCAGAGGAGAATATCAGCCGGGTACAAAAAAATATGAGGAATACTATGGGAAACTCCACCCGGAGAAAAAAGAATTCGATGACATGCTTCATGAACTTCCGGATGTATGCGAGGGCGGCTCACTATACGAGCCCCTGAATAGTAAATTGTGTGGTGCTGAATTCTCCTTTATAACAAATCTTTTAACCGCTGTAGATGGTGAAGTAAGCCAGGAAAGAATAGAAGTGGACCCAGCCACCATGACTGAAAGAATTAAGGGAATAACAAAATACCTCGGAGCAGATCTTGTCGGGATAGCCCCTGTGGAAAAAAGGTATTTTTACTCCCATGTGGGGAGAGGTCCTGAGGAATGGGGAAAGAAGATAGAAGTTACCCATAAATACGCTATATCCTTTGCGGTTGAAATGGACTACGAAATGGTCTCAAATGCCCCATTTAACCCCACTGCCATAGAAAGCGGAAAACAATATGCAAGACTGGCTATGATCTCCGTAATCCTTGCAAATTATATAAGATCCATTGGATATAGCGCCAGGGTACATATTTCCGAAAGTAATTATCAGGCAATTCTTCCACCCTTCGCCTACCTGGCCGGACTGGGAGAACTGGGGAGAATGGGGTACATAATCACAAGGGAATTTGGACCAAGGGTAAGACTCGGCCTTGTGACCACCAATCTTCCTCTAATTCCAGACAAACCTGTAAAGTTCGGAGTGCAGGATTTCTGCACCTTCTGTAAAAAATGTGCTGAAAACTGTCCTTCCAGAGCCATTCCCTTCGGAGAAAAGGAAATTGTAAGGGGAGTGGAAAAATGGCAGCTGGACTATGAAAAATGCTATCTCTTCTGGAGAAAAATAGGCACCGATTGTGCTTTATGTATGTACTCCTGTCCTTACGGTAAAGCCACCAATTTCTTTCACGGTCTTGTGAGAAAATACTCTGCCCTCTCACACTTTGCTCGCAGGGTTTGCAAAATAGGTGACGATCTGTTCTATGGCAAAAAACCCCGAAAGAAAATTTACCCCCAGTGGATGAAATTAGAGGTATAACACGAAAAAGAGGCTTGCACAAAGAAAAAGGAAATATACATAGAAGGAATTCCTACAATATAAAGGCTGGTCTGCCTGAGTCCCCGAGCCATCGTTAAATTCTTCAACTGAAACTTACCTGAGACCCCGGGATATGCATGCCAAGAATTGAGCCAGACGCAGGAACAACACATGGCTCCACAGGCCAGGGTTTTCATGGGATAACACCTCCTTTTCTTTCTCATGATTTACCTGACATCTAAAAGGCACCGGAAGAAATCTTTAATAAATTATGATAAACTTATTCAGGAGGTGAGGAATGAATTTTAAGGAGTGGCTGGTAAATTTTTTAATTACCTTCATAATCACCCTCATTGTGTCTGCTGCTGTAACTTTCCTATGGAACTATCTGGTGCATAAAAACTGTACAATTAACTGGGAAACAGCTTTTCCCCTGGCTATTATTTTTGGAATAGTATTTCCCACCATGGACGCAATAAAAAAATGATAGTTCCATGAACGGTATCCCTGAACCCTCGCAGAGGAGAAAGCCCCTGTTTGATGCCAACTTAACTGCTCCAAAGACCATACTTATGGTGGGTGGAACAGGAATGCTGGGAAGACCGGTGGCCCGTCGTATGAAGAGGGACGGATTCCAGGTAAGAATCTTTACCAGAAATCCAGAAGCAGCAAGGACTTTATTCGACCCCTCTTTTGAGGTTTTCAGAGGAAACGTGGAAAACTTATCAGAGCTGGAAAATGCCATGGAAGGTTGCTGGGGAGTTCACATCAATCTTTCCGGGGAAATAGAGCAAAATGGCACTGAAAATACTGTAAAGGCCGCTTTAAAAACTGGAATTTCAAGAATTTCCTATGTGTCAGGCACCACTATCTCGGAGGAAAACTCCTGGTTCTTTTATGTCAAAAGAAAGCTCCTTTCGGAAAATTTCATCCGGGCCAGCGGAATTCCATATACAATTTTCCGACCTACATGGTTTATGGAAAGTATTCCCAATTTCGTAAAGCGGGGAAAAGCCTTTTATTTTGGTCGTCGACCTCAGCCATTTCACCTCCTCGCAGCGGAAGACTTTGCCCGAATGGTTTCAAAGTCCTATATGATAAAGGAGGCAGAAAACAGGATTTTCCACATTTTTGGTCCTGAACCCATGCTTATTACAGATGCTCTCCGCAAGTACTGCAGGGCCATTCATCCTGAAATAAAGAAGTTAACCGTACTCCCGTTCTGGCTGGCAAAGGTACTTGCCTTTTTAACCAGAAACAGGGAATTAAAATTCGCTGTGAAATTGATGGAGTATTTTGAAAAGACTGGAGAAATGGGTGACCCAACAGAAGCAAACCAAATGCTCGGAAAACCTTCCATCACCTTTGAAGAATGGCTGGAAAAACTGAAAAGGACTCTGGTCTAAGCTATTTTACCTTTTTGGCCATCCACGAAAAGGTATATTCCTGCCACACCCTGACCCCGTTCCGGTGCTTTCCAGAAACCTCTGATTCTGCTATAAAAATTGAGCCCCCTGCCGCCTTTCTTACAACTGCATCCCCCCTGCTTCCCCTTAAAAAGGGTGACCAGCATGGAAAGGACTTCTCCTCCCTCTGCAGATTTACCTGCCATTCCACCCACAATTTGTTATCCGGGGTTCTGGCTGATGGGGAACGATAATAGTTTCCGGTGGTTTCAAGGTGAATTTTCCATGTATCCCCGACCCTGTAAACTTTACCTGTAATTTTATAGTGTCTCTGCTGCGGAGCATCCTTCATCTTAAAGCTATAGGACGGAGAAGTAATACCTGGAACC
>JAMOUL010000078.1 GCA_027062035.1 Candidatus Aminicenantota bacterium
TCAGTAATTCCTTTATATCTGAGAAACTTTCCACATTTTCGACAAATTCGTCCATATCTACTGGAGATTCTTCCTGGAAGTACCTCTTGACGGCAAGTTTTATCATGGGCTCCATCAACTCCCTATTATAATCTATCTTTTGCCCTACCTGTTTGAGAAACCTGACAAATCCCTTAGAAACTCCCGCCATTCTACCGGGAGAGAATATTCGGGCAAAGTACTTCAGTCTCTCTATGGCATCCATCTTTTCTTCTATTCCCCACTTGCTACCTGCCATGGTGGTTCCTCCAGAATGCTTGATCCACTCAACGACGAAAGCATCCCTTCCATATTCCTCCTTCGCCACCTTGACGAGATCCAGTGCCCTGTTTATAACGATGGATAAAGGTGTCTTGTAATGGGCAATCACCACCCCTGCCGAAAGGGTGGCGCACGGTCCCATCGTAATCAGGTATTTGCTTCCCTTAACTACAATGCCCGTTTTGTTGTCCTTACTCAATTTCAGAATCCACTCCCCATCTTCCCCTTTCTCAAATTTAACCATTCCCGAATAGGCTCCCCTTAGCAGTTGAAGCACATCCCACAGGTGTTCGAGATTCACCATTGCAAGTACATCGTCTCCACCAGCATATACCAATCTCCCCAAATGCTGCTCTTCCACTATGAGTGGCACCATTTCAAGGGCAAAGTTCTGGAGAGCATGGGAAAGAGAAGCATGATAGGAAGGAGTCACGGGCCTGTTGCTGGAATTGTATATTTTTCTCAGGAGAGCCTTAAAGTCCTTATCCATAGCCTCCCATACATGAGAGTTATAGACGTTAGTATCATCACTCAACTCTATCCCCTTCTGTCCCGATATCCATTTGCCGAGTTCGTCTCCATCTACCGATATCATGGCATAATATGGATTCGGCAACTTGCCTGTTTCTTTTTCAATCTTGTCTAAGACCTTCCTGATAATAGATATGTCTTTCTCTGACACCTTCTCGATATTTCCAGATGCCACCTCCAGAACGCTCCTTCCCTCTGGCACTTTCGAATTAACACCGAACTTCTTTCTCAAATAAGGCAGAGGCGGGCTATGGGAATTATCTCTGCTTATTCCAAGCCAGTCATTGGGTTCAGATTCATATATGATATTGGCTATAGCCACATCGGCCGTGGACGGGAACGTAAAACTGGAAAAATCCAATATGTCCGGCAATATTCTCTTGAGCAAACAAACTCCGCACAGATGCTCCCCTTTTTTCAAGTGTCTGGGGAACTGAAGGGAAGAAGAAATTGGCTGCCACCGGGAATTTACAAAATACTCTATTTTATTAATTTGTTTACTTTTTCTGTTGTATCGTATTATAGCATTCCTTTCGCCACATACATGGCATCTTTCCCTTCCCCCTTCCTCAGGTGGGGGGAATAACTTGTCTTTAATCGTCTTGCGTGCCGCAAGTGCTTTTTCCGAAAGAGTGTAAAGGGGACCATAGAGATACCCGGAATTTCCTTTAGAACCTCCATATTTAAGATTAACAGTTTCGAGAATTTTTACAAATTGCTCCACATAACTTTCCAGATCTTTGGGAATCTTTCCCGCTATAATTTCTATTGCCTCTTCCATCTTTTTGGGAATTCCAAGGGCAATCCAGTATGGAGACAATGCATAATCCACATGCTCCCACGGAATTTTCAATCCAAAAAGACTTTCCGCTTTATTAACCCAATCGGTAAGTATATCGAAGTAAGCCTGCTCTACATTTTCACATAAATTACGGACAATTTCTCTATCGTTTTCCGGAATCATCGCAACGAATTTATTGGGAATCAGCGGAATTTCCTTATGCTCAGTGCTCCCCTTAAGCCATGGATGTCCCTGCATGTCAGGATAGATTATGGAAATGGAGCCATAGTCCTCAATCACTTTTTCCATGGCAGCGAATGTCAATCGTGATAAAATATAGCTACCCGCCCACAGATCCATTGTTTTTCGAGCCTGTCTTATGAATTTCTGAACTGGTGAGATGGAAAACACGCACAACCATCCCGCGTATCTTTCGCCAAATGGATCCACATCAGCACTTACCTTAAGATGCTGCCAGATAGAATGGTCAGGGACTCTGGTATCGGCGGGGAGAAGTCGCCAAGGTATTTGAGAATACTTATCTTCGAGCGAAGGAAGAAGTTCTTGCCACAGAGCTTCGAGGATCTCCTTATATGATTTCTTATCACGGACGATTTCCTTTATTTCTTCTACAACATAACTTTTGATATATCGAATCACATAGCAGGGATCATTGGGATCAAGTCTTCGCAATTCACCACTGCAATCTTCCTTCATCAACTGAAATTTCGTTCCGCACAATGGATGTCTGAACTCCAATTCATAGAAACTTCTAATATCCGGTGCTTCTGCAGAAAGAATAGGCCTGTCTGTCGTGGATGCGAAAATGTCACTGTGTTTTATCTGTTTTATTATCTCCTCCACTACATCGCGGGGAATACTCAGAGCCTCCGATATTATTTCGATTGCTTCTTTCTCATGTCCCGTTCTCTGAATGAGAGCAAAGGGTTTATAAACGGGATCATGCAGAAACGCAACCAATCTGTATTTATCTTTATTCATGATTCATCTCCCGGTTCAAAGAAATAGGATTGCGGCAATTGAAAGATAAAAATTTGTCAATCAAATTATAGTTCGGAACACCTGTATTCGCTCTTGGAGGCCTGTTGCTTGTCCAACTCTCAGGAATTTGCTTTCCGGGTACAGTCAATAGTAACTGACTATCTGGTGGCAGGAATTGGGCAGGCAAATAGGTAAGAAGCCAGGTGTACTTATCTCCAATTTTATTAATACTTATAAGCAGGGGAGAAGCCCTGCGAGAAATAATCTCTTCCCTTCCATTAATCTGACGCTCTCCCATGACATTAACAATGTGCGGCTTTCTTTTGGCTTCTTTACGAGACCGGGAAAAATAATTATTTGGAAGACCGAAAATCGCTTTTGGGACAGCAGTTCCATAAGGAGCATTATATTTTGATGCAGGTGAATAAAAGGGCCTGACCTTTCCCCTCTCGACATCTTCCATGAATCGCTTCACATCATCGTAATACCTCCGCTTTCTGAACCTTATAAATCTCCCTCCAATATCATCCATGGCATCTTTCCACAAATCGAATTCTCCACCAATGCAAAATCGACTAAGATGGGAAAATCGAGTATATTCGGGCAGGTTTTTGGGCAACTCACCGAAGATTACGCGCCGTTT
>JAMOUL010000079.1 GCA_027062035.1 Candidatus Aminicenantota bacterium
TCTTCAATCTTAATCCTGTACAAAAATGACAAAAGAACCGGGATAAAGATCACCAGAAATGCAAGCCAGCTGGAAAACGCCAGCCCGAGACCGAAAAAGGAAAGAATATCCCCTGAATAGGCGGGATGTCGGACATATTTATAAATCCCGGTCTTTATAAGCCTGTGATCAGGAAGAATTGCCACATTGGTGGTGAAATACCTTTTTAGAGTCAAAATAGCCACTCCTCTGATAATCTGACCTGTTATTATTAAAACTATACCAATCACTGAAAGCGTTTTAACACAGCAGGATAGAAAGCCATATCCTGAAAAGGCTATATAAATTCCTGCCCCTATGGAGGTTGCGATAACGATCCACATAAGCTTCATAGAACCACGGTCCAGACCAGTGGAAGATTTCGCCCTGCGAGCTGCTGCCAGATAGATTTCAATGCCAATCCACAACGCAGAAACCAGAATAAAAATTTTCCAGTAATACATTTCCTTTCTATATTACAATACTGGACTGTAACCTTTCACAGGAAATTTTAGAACATTAAAATTCATAACCTATCCCGATACCTCCCCAGATTAAAGGATCATCATTAAGAAACAAAAGAGGAGTTACTGTAATTCTTATAAACACCTTTCTAATTGGTTTGATTCTTACACCTCCTATAATGGTAAAAATAAAATTATCCTCTTCCGCAGTGTCCGGTGCAAATATTACGCCTGCTCCAAGTTCTGCTGTTATCTTTTTGTTACCCCACATGCCGCTGAAGGAAAGAGGAATACCCACATGAGGACCTTCAAAGGGTATAAGCGAAACACCGCCTCTCATCCCCAGGTGAGGTGCAACCCTTCTCTCATACTGGATACTCGCAAGAAAACCCTCTCCTCCAAGTGAGAATATCACGGAATTTTGAGTTGAAGCAAAGGCCCCTGACACAGCCATTAAAAAGATGATAGAGATTTTCATAAGTCTTCTCATTATATTTCACCTATTTCAGATGTTAGAATTTTACCAATAAATGCATTTTTAGCAAGTTTTATCCTCAGGGATCAAATTCCATAAAAAATATAGCGTCATCATATAAGATGCTTATCTCATCGAGTGTGTGGTGCCATTACCTTAACTGAAAGATTCGGTTCAGTCCCTAAATATTCAACATTTCTACACAGCACTGCCAGGACAGATTATTCGCATCTTACACCGGGAACAGGATCTTTTGCGGGTCACAGTACCGCTGTAAAATCCAAACCCCAGGATAAAAACAAGAAGAACCGGCTGAATTATGTCAAATTGTTTCAACATAAGGACAATAAGAACTATAACCGGCACAAGGGTAAGCGACCCATACACAAAAGGAGCTATCTTTATTCCTGTCGTCTCAGGAAAACGCTCAATACTTCCCCTGGAGAACATCATTGCAGCCAGTTTTCCCCATCCTATAGAACACCTTTTCCCGTAATAATAGCAATGAGTACACACAAGTTTTCTTAAAACCACATATATCATTAAAAGCGCAATGGCAAGAAAAACCCAGGCAAGAACCGGCCATAAAAGATAACTCGCAAGTGTCCCTGCACCTATCCATAAAAGCATGAGAATGTTTCCTGTAATAACTTCGCCGCGAGGATACTCCTCCAGCCCTTCTTTATAAAGTTGATAATTATTGTCCTTCACATTCCCTCCAGAAAGATTTTAATTGAAGCCTGAAACATCCAAATGAACTAAAACATGAAAAATCCCCTGCGCTTCCTGTCCTTTTCGTTAACAGGGTTTGCATCCATTACCCACATGCCGCGACCATGGGTGGCTATAACTATTATGTTGTCCCTGGGATGAATAACAAGGTCATGCACATAGGTAGTGGGCAGGTTTCCACCGAGAACGTTCCAGGTTTTCCCTCCATCAGTGGTCACGTAAACACCCAGGTCAGTGCCCACATAAAGGATGTTTCTATCGACAGGGTCTTCCTTTATTACATTTACAGGACCAAGAGGAATATTTCCGGTAATGTTAACCCATGTTTCGCCGAAATCGGTGGACTTCCATACGTAGGGGGTAAAATCGTCATCCCTCTTTCCGTTCTGCGTCATGTAAACTGTACCCATATCATAGCGAGATGCAACTATACTGGATACCCATTTACCATGGGGAAGTCCCTTCACTATTTCCTTCCATGTTTTGCCTCCATCCTTTGTCCTCCACACCCTGCCATCATCGGTTCCAGCGTAAATAAGGCCAAATTTAATGGGGGATTCTGAAATGGCAAAGATGGTATGATAGGGAATGTCTCCCATTTCTGACTTTACATTGTACGTCAGGTCAGGACTTATCCTTTCCCACGTATTTCCCCTATCCTTTGAGCGGAACAGATACTGGTATCCGATATAAACTATGTCGGGATTATGAGGAGAAAGAATAATGGGAGCAAGCCACTGGCCACGGAGTTCTGGCTCTCCAGGATACGTACGCGGTCTTATTAGTTTTATTCCTCCCATTCCAGATTTACCAAATTTTTTCATGTCCGTCCTTATGAAATAACCATAAAACCCTGCTGAATACACGAGGTCCGGATTTTCCGGATCTATTGCGTGGCGACATCCCTCTCCTCCAGGAGCAGGCTCGAATTTCACAGCAGGAATTTTATCCCTGCCCTTGCTCAGGTCCACCACCCCTCTCCAGCTTCCGTGGTCCTGAACCGAGCCATAAACATGGAAAGGTTCAGCCATATCATAGGAAACATTGAAAAACTGCACCACAGGAAGATTGTGAGTAAATGTTTTCCAGTGCTTACCGCCATCGTAAGAAATGGCAATTCCTCCATCATTAACATTAACAAGATAATTGGAATTGTCAGGGTCTATCCAGAGACCGTGGTGATCGCCATGCATTCCCCTGAGGGGTTTAAAGGTTTTCCCCCCATCATGGGAAACACTGAGGGGTAGCCCCATAATGTAAACGGTATTTTCATCATTGGGGTCAACCCTTATCTGTCCGAAAACCCATCCATATGTGCCGGAATGGCGCTCCATGTACTTTTTCATCTTCGGAGTAAGCCCGCTTACCTGATGCCAGCTTGCTCCACCATCGTCGGAACGGTACACAGTGGCTCCCTTTATAATTCCGCAGGAAGGAAGACCATAGGGATTGGCCAGCTCTTCAGGGGTGGGTTTCCTTGCTATTTCGTAATTGTCCACAAGAGCATAAAGAACCTTCGGATTGGAACGGGCAATATCTATACCTATTCTCCCCCTTTTATCA
>JAMOUL010000080.1 GCA_027062035.1 Candidatus Aminicenantota bacterium
CCACCACATTGATTTCCCCAACTTTTGTTCTTTCGAGAATCGTCCCCTCACTGTGGACTATGTCTTCTATTACCCTTGAGGTCGATAAGTTAACCACCACGGGGGACCTTTTTTTGAACCTTAAATAGTATTTTATAGCAAGAGCAAGCGTATATTCCTCCCCTATGGGATCTCCGTTTTCATCAACCACAGCCAGCCTGTCTGCATCTGCATCCTGGGCAAAACCAATGTCTGCACCGTATTTTTTTACGGCCTCTGAAAGCTGACCGAGATTCTCAGGAAGAGGTTCTGGAGAACGGGGAAATAGGGCCTCTGGATCGGTGTTTATTGCTATCACTTCACAACCAAAAGACTTGAGAAAATTTTCCACATACGGAGAAGCCGCTCCGTTGCAGGCATCGATTACTACCCTGGGTCTTTTTTTCTTTATTATTTCAATGTCGGCGAAATTTAACAGACGGTCCAAATGATATTTAAAGGCTTCAGGGTCCTTGATGGGATTCCCACTGAAAAAATCAACACGATTAAATCTTCCCTGATAATAAATGTCCAGTATCTCTTCTGATTCGTATGCAAAAGGGAAAAAACCGCCTTTTTTTACCAATTTCAGGGCATTCCATTCTACAGGGTTGTGGCTGGCTGTAATGGCTATACCTCCCCTGATTTTTGTCTCTTTAATGTACACCTGAAACGACGGTATAGGAAGAATCCCAACATCCACAGGAATTGCTCCGGAGGATATCAAACCGGCAAATACAGCGTGTTTAACCATATCCCTTGTGGGACGAGTGTCATAACCGACCGCAATCCTGCCTTCTCCTATATAGGTAGCAAATGCTTCTGAGAAGGCTATGATGAGTGAAGGGGTAAAGTTTTCACCTATTTTTCCCCTTATTCCTGAAATACTTATTTTCAGGTCCAGCACTTTCCTCATGATAAGCTCCAGATTTTCTCCATAATTTCTGCTTCAAGTCTCTCTGTTTCTTTCTCAGATGTTCCTTCTATTATGACCCTAAGGAGAAACTCTGTGGTAGAAGGCCGCACATTGAACCATCCCTGCTTTCTTTCCACACGAATTCCGTCTATTACATTAATTTCTTCTTCAGAATATATTTCCTTGAGATAATGAATAAGACGATAAATTTTCTCCATGGGCATAGCGAATTTTAGTTTTTTTATGTGATAAGAAGGAAAATCCCTGGTTATTTCTGAAATGGGCTTTTGTTCTTCTGCCATAAGTTCCAGTATTAAGGCCATTGCAAGGAAGGCATCGTATCCCGGTGAGAATTTTCTTATACTTACGCTTCCGCTACCTTCGCCTCCAATTTGTGCTCCTGTAGCTTCCATTGTATGAACCACCGACGACTGACCTACTTTAGTTCTTATAACAGGCACAGAGAACCTGCTGCCCACATATTCTATGAGCCTTGATGTAGCTATTGTGGTAATTATGGGGGAAGTCTCCTTTTTAAGAAAGGACAGAGCAACCAGGGGAAGGGTGTATTCTTCACTTAATGCCCGATGATTTTCTGTTACCACTGATAGCCTGCTTGCATCGCTATTAAATAAAAAACCTATATCATAGGAAATTGCCTTCATAATGGCAATAACCTGCTGGGCGTTTTGCTCGCATGGCTCTGGTTCGTGGGGGAAGCGTGTGCCCGGGGTTTCATTTATGGCAACGTGGGAAAGATCGAAAAATTCGGAAAACTCCTTTAGTAGAACACTGCCCGCCCCATTGCACGAATCTGTAACAATTTTGAATTTTGCCTTTCTTATTTTTTCTACGTTTACCACCTTACCGAGATTATTCAGATATAATTTAAAATCAGGAGCCAGGGCTTCAATTTTTCCTATCCTGTTCCAGGGTACCTTTTTGAAGTCCTTTGAATGATACAGGTTAAATACTTCATTACCTTCAATGCTGTCAATATATGCTCCTTTTTCATTTAATAGAACTAAAGCGTTCCAGTCCTCTGGATTGTGCCCACCAGTTATAGAAATGCCAGCGTTAATCACCCTGTTTGAGATAAGAAACTGAATGTATGGGGTTGGAGATACACCGTAGTAGTGCACATCCAGACCACACGCTGAAAGCGAAGAAATAACTGCATGAGCAAGCATTGGACCTGACCATCTTCCATCGGTGGTAACTCCCACCGGTCCTTTTTCAATATAAGTCCCATATGAAGAGGCAAAATCCGAAGCAACAGAAACGTTTAATCCTTCCGGTACTTTACCCCTTATTCCAGATACAGTAATCCTTAGGGAGGTTCTATGGTCTTTCATCCTGTTATTACCTCTTACACATCGAAATTAAAATTTTCTCCATGTGTTTACTTCTAATAAAACTATTCTCATCCATAGAATCTATACCATTTAGGGAAAAGGTTTTTTATTTCCACGGGTAACAGGCCCGATGCTTCTCTTTTCCCGACAAGAATGTCAAAGAGAGCTTTTATGCTGCAATCTCTAAAACTGTAAGTGAGTAGATAAGTTTTTACCATAGGAAAATATCTTACATCATACGGATTGGCAAGAGACACAACTACAGCGTCTTCTTTAAGCTCCAGAATATTTTTAACTATTTCTCCCTGAATTCTTTCTGCTTCTGGAGTTCTTGTGTAAGTTGCCACTAAAATTTCCTCGTTTTCCTTTATGAAACTTCTTAAAGATTCAAAGTCAGGGTCCTTCAGGGGTAAAAGAAGAACATCTACCCTCTCAAAATACTCCTCTGCCCTCTTTTCTAAATAACTTTTCCTTCGAGCCTCATGGATAGGAACAGTGGATGGAACCTTGTCAAACTCAATTATTCCCAGCTTTTTGTTTCTGGAAAGAGGAATCTTACGAGCAAAGTCTCTCAGAAGTGTTATGGATTTTGCACACACGTTAAATTCCCTTTCTACCTCCTGACGGATAAGGGCAGGGTCAAACTTTAATTCCCTTTTTTCCGTTAAAAGTCCGTATTTTTCCTTTGCCCTTAAAATTCTAACCACTGAGGCATCTATTCTCTCTTCGGAAATTTCTCCCCCTTTAACTTTGCGGAAAAGAATGTCGAAGAGTTCCCTTTGAAGTTCGGGTGTATGGCTTACAAGAAAGACATCAACGCCGGCGTTTATTCCCAGGGTGATCATCTCCTCAGGAGAAAACCTTTCCTTTATTGCGTTCATTTCAAGGCAATCTGTTATAAGAACACCCTGAAAGGATAGTTTTCTCCGGAGATATTCTCCAAGAAATACA
>JAMOUL010000081.1 GCA_027062035.1 Candidatus Aminicenantota bacterium
CCTTTTAAGAGCCCTGGAGGGTGTGGTAGAAGGAAAATTGCTGACCCTTCCCTACGGAGAAGATCTGAAAATACCCTTCGAAATTGAAAGGCTCGACCGGCTTCCCTTTACAAAGGTTCCGCCCCCGGGTTTCTCAATGACAAAGCTGTTCTATGACATTTCCATGTGGGAAGAGACAGTGCGTCAGGGGAGAAAATTCGATCTCATCCATTCGATAGAGGAAGCGAACTTTATAGCCCTTTTCCTGAAGAAATTCTTTGGTAAACCCTATATTTACGACATGGACTCCATAATGTCCGAACAGCTAAAGGGAATCAAGGCAAAAATAGCCTCCTTTCTGGAAAAAAGAGCCCTGAGGGAAGCGATAGCGGTTATAGCTGTAAGCCCTTCCTTAGCTGAATATGCAAGAAAGTTTAATCCCAATGTTTACCTGCTTCCTGATACCCCATTTTATCAGGAATTTCCTCCGGAAGAAGGACTCAAGGAAAAACTTGGCTGGAAAGACAGGTTCGTATTCCTGTATGCGGGAAATTTCTCTTCCTATCAGGGCGTTGAGTTTGTTGTCCGCGCTTTCCTGAAAACAGAAAACGAAAATTTTCTCCTTGTTCTTGTCGGGGGAACAATGGACGTGAACGATCCGAGAATAAAAGTTTATCCCCCGGTGCCTCCGGATGAAATAAATGCATATCTTAAAGCAGCGGATGTTCTGCTCTCTCCAAGACTGGTCGGGAAAAACACTCCTATGAAGATTTACTCATACCTGGCAGCAGGAAAACCCATTATGGCATCGGATATAGAATCCCATACCCAGGTTTTAAACCAGGATGTGGCAATACTGCTTCCCCTGCAGGAGGAAGCCTGGACTGATGCGATGGAAAAGGTTTTCAAAGATAAAACCCTTAGAGAGCGGCTATCCGTTAACGCAAGAGAACTCTTTACAAAAGAATATTCATGGGAAAAATTTAAAGAAAGGGTAATTAATATATACAGGGAAATATTGAACAGATTACAGAAAAATAAAGTTAAAGGGTAAATCCCCTTTCAAAAACCTTCACACATATATCCACAATATCAGGGTCATAGAGCACGGATTTTTTGGATGTAATTTCCTCCAGAGCCCTATCCACCCCCAGGGCAGGACGATATGGTCTGTGGGAACTCATGGCTTCAACAACGTCTGCAATTGCCAGTATCCTGGCTTCAAGGAGAATATCCCTCCCCTTTAACCCGTCTGGATACCCCGAACCATCCATTCTCTCATGGTGTTGTAGAACCATGTCCGCAATGGGCCAGGGGAATTTTATCTTTTTGAGCACATTATACCCCACAGCCGGGTGATCCTTCACAATGTTGTACTCGGTCTCAGAGAGGGCAGCGGGTTTCACCAGAATTTCTGCAGGAATAGCGATCTTTCCTACGTCATGAATTAATGCTCCATAATATAACCCTTTGATTTCTTCCTGAGAAAGTCCCAGGGACTCTGCTATCTCCACGCTTAACCTGGCCACCCGCTTCTGGTGCCCTGCCGTGTAAGGATCCCTCATTTCAAGGGTATTGGAGAGGGTAAAAATGCTTCCCTCCAGGGTTTCTTCCACCTGATTTAAAGCCTTTTTCATTTCATTCTCAGCCCTTTTTCTTCCGGTAATGTCCATAATAATGCCTTCAACATACATTATTTCTCCCCTTTCGTCCCTCACAGCCCTTGCGCTGTCTTCCACCCAGATAGTATGCCCTGCATTTGTTCTCAATCTGGTTTCGAAACCAAGAATAATTCCGTGCCTGTTCAAGATGCTCAGGAACTTAACCCTATCCTGATAATCCAGGAAAAAATCCTTTGCATTGGAGTCAAATATGGCATCCACACTATCAAACCCGAGTATCCTTGCAAGTGCCGGATTGGCATCCACTATTTTTCCATCAGGTGTGGTTCTGTACAGGCCCACTGGAACCTCTTTAAAAAGCTCCCTGTAACGCACCTCCGCCTCTTTTAAGGCCCTTCTCTCCTCTGCCCTTTCAAGGGCTGCCATTACCGCTACAGGCAACCTTTTAAAATGCTTCGTTGATTTTATCACATAGTCATCAAGGCCCAGTTTCATGGCCTGAACTGCAACTTCCTGGGTTCCCGTGGCTGTAAACATTATCACCGGAGTATCGGGACATTGTTTTTTAACCATAAGAAGTATTTCTATGCCGTCTGTCCATCTTATCCGATAATCTGTGATTACAAGATCGAAATTGCAGTTCTGGAGAGCTGCTTTAAATTCATCAGCATTTTTAACGTGTTCAATATTTATCTCTGAAAACTCCTTTCTGAGTGCTCTTTCTACAAGAAGCCTATCATCGGGATTATCATCGATCAGTAAAATCTTCACTTCCTTTGTTTTCATTTCCCTTTACCTCCTGAAAATTTTTTGCTGGTCTGTTCATGGTTACCCAGTAAAGCTCCACCCTCTTAAATACCCCTGTTAAAGCTTCCATGGAAAACGGTTTTACAATATAAGAATTGGCTCCCAGTTCGTAGGCTTTGTTTATATCAGAAGGCTGGGATGATGTGGTAAAAACCACCACCGGTATAAGGCTTATGGGGTCTTCCATGGATCTGATCCACCTGAGAAGTTCAAACCCTGAAACTCTTGGCAGTTTGAGGTCGATAAGCATAATAACCGGAAGGGGATATTCCTTCCTGTTACCGTATTTTCCCTTTCCAGAGAGATAATTAATCGCTTCCTCCCCGTTTTTCAGAAAATAAACCGGATTCTCCACCCCCGCCCTTAAAAGGGCCCGCTTAATAAAGAAAATATCATCCGGGTTATCTTCTATAATCAAAATTATATTCTCCCCTGCCCTTTTTTCAAAACCCATTTTATCCTCCTTTACGCTAAGGTTTATATATGTCGAATTTTTATTACCCGGATACGGATTAATCAGGTTATAGTCTCTAAAAATATTAGAGATAGTCCCGGGATTTCCCGGAGGATTTTTCGTAGCGAGAACTGAACTTCCCTTACAGGGTTAACCTGAACGGGTTTGAAATTTTTCTGCTAATTGGATACAAAGGGGATTTATTACCGATCTCTCTGAAATTTTCTTACATGCGTGGGAATATTCGACCTTCCTCAAAAAACACTCTTTTACTGCAATAATCTCTAACTCCTCGTGAACAGTATATCACAAAAGCAGCTTTATACCAATCTTTACCATTCTTTAATTTTCAGTTTATTAAGCATCCTCCAGG
>JAMOUL010000082.1 GCA_027062035.1 Candidatus Aminicenantota bacterium
TTCGGAGAAAAGGCCAATAACAGGAAGGAATATGCCCAGTTGAAGAAATACCTTTCCTCCTTGGGCGTTGATGGCCTATTAATTAACTTTCCCTTCCCGCCCAAGGATGAACCGGAAGTAATAGATTAAAACAAAGAGGAGGTGAGAAGATGAGAAAAATCGCATTAATACCATTGATAGCTTTTCTTTTTGCCAGCTGTGCCACTAACTCCCCAGTATCAACCACTTTAACCACTCTTGTTCAAAGTTCCCTAATAGGCTCAAAGACAAAGAAAGAGACTAAAAAAGGCAAAGATAGCTTCTCTAAGGAACTGGATGGAATTTTCGGAGCCACTTTGGAGACAAAATTAACTGAGGCTATTATGTCAGAAAATGTGGAACTCGTTAAGAAATATTTGGAAAAAGGTGCTAATCCAAACGCGAGAGATAGAAGCGGTTGCCCTGTAATTCTACTAAAGCCCAAAAATTTGGAGATTACAAAACTTCTTCTTGAACACGGGGCTGACCCAAATCTTAGATGTCCCCACGACTACATGCTTCCACCTCTCCTTCATGCAGTTTCTAATCTGGGATTTGGACAGAAAAGAAAAAAAGGGGATTACATCAAAATAGCAGAGCTGGCCATTTCCCATGGCGCAGATGTAAATGCGAAATATAGAGGAGAAACTCCCCTCTATAGAGCCATAAAGTCCAACTTCAAGGAAATGGTGGATCTTCTCCTCTCGCATGGAGCAAAAATTGGAGAAAAAGAGATTGAAAAGGCTTTTTATAACGATAATTACGAAATATTTGATCTCCTTCTTTCCCATGGCGCCCAGATTAATGAAAAGGAAATGTTTGAAAGAGCTATCGAACGAAGCTGTTATAACATCGCGAAAGCTTTAATTCTACACGGAATAGATGTAAACTACAGATTAAGCTACAACTCAAGTGTAGAGGGAAAAACCCCCTTGGACATTGCTGCTCAAAGAGGGGATATAGAATTCGTCAAATTTCTTATTTCCCATGGAGCTACTATAAAAAGAAGTGCGTTTAATTTAGCTTTGCAAAATAATCACCCTGAAATTGCTCAACTTCTCATCTCTAAGGGTTTAAGGATAAAAGGACAAGAGTATGACTTAATTTGCTCGGCCTTGGATCACCCGAAGATTGTGGAAACCCTGATATCTAACGGGGCCGATGTAAATGTGAAAAACGATTACGGAAATTCCTTACTTCATTGCATTTGTCAATCCTCCCGAACTAAGTCAAGACTTGAAGAGGCAGAACTCCTCCTTTCTCATGGGGCAAATGTAAATGCTAAAAACCTCAGAGGTAACACTCCCCTGCATTTGGCTGTGAAGAATGACTGGCCTGAGATGGTAAAACTTCTTGTAAAACATGGCGCAAATGTAAACGCTGAAAATGAATTAGGAATTCCTCCTTTACTCATAGCAGTAAAGAAAGAATACACGGAGGTAGCCAAAATCCTTATTTCAAGTAATGCTGATTTGAACATTAGAACAGAGGAAAACTGGAGCCTTCTCCATTGGGCTGTGGCAAAAAATCTTACGGAAATATTAGATGCTCTTCTTGAACACAATGCTGACCCCAACGCAAAAGACAAGGAGGGAAACACTCCGCTCCATTTAGCTGCTGGTCGAGCAGGAGATTCCTATATAGTGAAAATTCTCCTTTCTCATGGGGCTAATGTAAACGCAAGAAACAAATATGGAATGACCCCTCTGCACTTTGTGGCTGCTTATGCTGGCGATATAGATATTGCTCTTCTACTTATTTCCCACGGGGCAAAAGTAAATGCGAGAACCACAAGAAGATATGACCTTGGTCCCTCTGTAGGAGCCTTAGCGATGGCAGAGCTTTTTGGGATTGTAGTTGATGCGAGAGATATCATCCCCAAAGGGGCCACGCCTTTATACATAGCAGAGAAAATAAGAATGCATTCGGAATTAGCCAAAGTCCTCCGTCGCCACGGGGGAAGAATGTAAGAAATAAAAACAAAGGAGGTGAATCATGGAAAAAGAGAAACTCAACGAAGAGCAAAAGAAAAAATCCGGGCGTTTAAAATGGATAATCATTGGGCTTGTCGCATTAGTGGTGCTGGGAATTATCTCCGATTCTTCGGAACAAGAAGGCTCTACAAAAACCGTAAAGAAAGAGAATCTCGCTAAAATAGGAGAATTCGTTAATGTAGGGGATACGAGATGGAAAATATTAAAAGCTTTCAAACAAAAAAGAATAGGGAATATTTTCAATTCAAAAACCACAAGCGGGTATTTCTTAATAGTCTACGGTATAGTAAGGAATACTGGTAAAGAAACAAGATCAACCTCTGGAATTTTATATGTAATAGATAGTAAAGGACGAAGATTTGAGAGTATAGATGATGAGTATATGTATCTTCCCGATTCGTATCCTTCTTTAACGGGTGAACAATTACACCCTGGAGTAACCAAAAAATTCGGAGCTATATTTGAACTTCCTCCATATGCTACAGGCTTAAAGCTTGAGTTGGGGGACTTAGGAAAACTGTGGAGCCCTAAGAAATATGTAAAATTGGAAGTAAAATAGGTTGCCAACAGCCTCAAAAAGGGAAGGACCAGGTCAGAACTCGCGGAGGAGGTGGAGGATGTGGGAGGCCTGGTCCCTCCCCTCTCCCTTTGCTTTTCGGGCTAAGAGGATGTCCACCGCTTCGGGATGGTATAGGACCTCCCGAAAGAAGGGGAAGTTCTCCTGCTGAAGTTCCACGCTTTCGGCTAAGCGCTTAGCCTCCTCGTTTCTTTCCGCAACGGGCATTTCTAAAAACTCCTCCACCGTTATCTTAGATTCAAGGTCCCTTTGGGGTTTCTCCTTTCCCTGGCCGGGCCTCCATCCCTTCTGCTGCAGAAACCTTTCAGCCTTTTCCGGCCTTTCTAAAAGGGGAAGGACGATTTCCAAGCTGGGAAGTTTTATCCCGTCGGGAATGTACGGGTTCTCCATAAATTCTTCAACGATCCTATCCTGCTCCTGGGGATGAGTTTTAAGGTCCACCATGAGTTTCCAGAACGGGTCCTCTAAGTCCTCTGCCCTCTCCCCCTCCCGCAAAAGTTCAAAGGCGGTGGCTCCCTTCCAGAAGGGATTTTCTATGCTGCGGGAAATTTCCTTTGCCCTTTCCCGAAGCCCTGCCTCCGCCATGGTCCTGGCGATCTCCTTCAGGGCCCAGAAGCGGAAG
>JAMOUL010000083.1 GCA_027062035.1 Candidatus Aminicenantota bacterium
AAGGCTCAGGAGGAGAAGGCTCCTGTAGCTTCTGAAAAAATAAAGAGAGGAACTCAGGTTAAACTTTCTGTTCCACCTTCCCGAACAGAGGGTGGGAAGCAGGTAATAGCTCCTGATACCGGATTTGTACTTGTGACCACAAACCTTTCTTCGGATATTTATGTTGATGGTAAATATATTGGAAAGGTAAGGGCAGGGGAAGAGAAACAACTCGAACTTTTAACCGGTTCTCATCGTATTAGTTTGAAACCAGCAAATCGCAAATCTGTGGTGAAAAGGGTAGAGATTGAACCTGGAAAAACCGTAAAGATTAATCAGGTCTTTCCTCTGTATGGGTTGATCAAAGTTATATCGGCCTTTCCATGGGGAGATGTTTACATAGATGGGAAACCCTATGGGACCACCCCTTTAAGCAATATAAAATTAAAGGCAGGTTATCACACCATTGTGGTAAAAAGGGGGGGAAACACAATCACAAAGAAAATTAAAATAGAGCCCAATCAGTTAATTAGAAGGCTCCATTTTAAACTCCAGAAGGAGGAAAGAAGATGAAAAAATTTTTAACTATTTTCACAATTTTTTTGTTTATTTTTTCAATTACACTCCCTGTTTATTCGCAACAATCATCTGACATAGAAAAACTTCTTGAAGAAGGTAAAAGAGCTTACGCTGAGGGGAATTTCGAGGAAGCCATACAGAAGCTTTCTCTGGCTATAAACATCATTAAGACCAAATCCAGGCTGGTGGACGCTTACATGACTTTATCGCTGACATATTTTACAATAGGTAATAAGGAGAAAGCCAGGGAAGGTATTGAGAAGGCACTCACTGTAAATCCAAAACTGGTTCTTGATCCAGATTATTATCCTCCTAAATTTATAGCCCTCGTGGAGGAGATAAGAAAGGACTTTATTGTCAAGACCACTGTGAGAACAAATGTCATTGCAAAGGTCTATGTGGATGGTACTTTAATAGGAGAGGGAAAACTTTTTACTATAGATCTTTCCAGAACATCTCATCAGTTCGTTATAGAGGCCCCTGGTTATAAAAAGATCCAGCGTAAAGTTCCTATTGCCGAAAATAACCAGATAGTAGATTTTGTGCTGGAGAAAGTACTTCCTGTAGAGGCACCAATGGAGAAGAAACCGGCTCCCGAAAAGAAGGTGGAGAAGAAAACCCCTAAGAAAAAGCCTGTTGAGGGGGTTAAAACCGAACAGGTTAAAAAGGGGGGATCTCATAAATGGTTATACATTGCTGGCGGAGCTCTGCTGGGCCTGGTAACTCTGGCTGCTCTACTTAAAAAGGGAGGAGAGTCAGGTGCAACTCTGGATGTAACTTCGGAACCTTCCGGGGCTAAAATTCTTGTGGATGGAGTTGAAAAGGGGATAACCCCTTCGAATGTCAACGTTTCACCGGGAACCCATGAGGTTCGCATCGTTCTGGAACTTTATGGTGAGTGGAGCGATACCGTTAGTGTTGGAAAGTCTCAGACGGTAAGAATACATGCTGTCCTTTCGCCTTATAAGTATAAATTCGTTGATTGCTTTGGGAGACCGGGCAAGGGTGAATACAATTTCAACAGTCCATGGTACATTGCCTTTGATGATAAGGGAAATCTTTACATTTCCGATCATAATAATGGAAGAATTATTAAATATACTTCTGATATTAAATACAGAGGGGAGGTTGACATCGGTTTACCCACAGACCTTGTTTATTCTCCTGCACATTCGGGAATTCTGGCATTGGGAGGTTACCCCTATCTTTTTAAGTTGGGGTTTGATATGAAATTTGAAGGGGTTTGGGACATTGGTTTAAAGGTTCCGTCCAAGGGAATTGCAGTGGATTCTAAAGGGAACATATTTATTGCTGAAACCTCAACCGGTTATTTAAGAAAATTTGATGCTGCAGGTAAACAATTGAAGAAGTGGCTTGTAAGAACATCCAATAGCCAGCCTATCGATGTGGAGGTCATTAAGGATGAACAGGAAATAGCTGTTTCTGCCTGTGCTTTAAAAAGGGTTTATCTATTCACTTTATCCGGAGAACCCAGGGGAAGCATCGGGGATAATATAGCATGTCCTTCAGGGCTTTCCACTGATGGGGTTAGCCTGTTTGTTTCTTCTTTCTATGGGCATAAGATTATCAAATATACCATGGAAGGGAAAAGGGTATTGACAATAGGTAGTTTTGGTACAGCTCCGGGAAAATTAAGAAATCCCTTTGGGGTTTTCGCCACCCCCGATGGTCTTCTGGCGGTTGCTGATTCTGGAAACAATCGGATTTGCTTCTGGAAAATAACTGAGAATGTAATTCCTACCGGAAGCGCAAGAATTACGGTTATCAAAGGTAGCAGTAGCACAGGAATCGGATCTATCAATACACATAAAACTATAAAGGCTTATGGTGCTTCATATAAGCCATTCAGACGAATAAAAAAGAAATAATTATCCCAGCATAACATCGAGTGCCATCATTATTACAAGGCCTATAATAAATGAGAAACTTGCTTTTCTTTCCCTTCCCCCTCCATGGCTTTCGGGAATCATTTCATCTGAAACTACAAAAAGCATGGCTCCGGCTGCGAAGGACATAAGGAAAGGTAAAAATGGTTTTGCAATCAGAACAAGGGTTGCTCCTATAGCACCTCCTATAGGTTCTACTATGGAACTCAAGAAGGTTAAAAAGAACGCTTTTTTAGGTGAATAGCCTATACTTCTGGAAGGAAGTGCAACTGCCATACCTTCTGGTATGTTCTGTATACCTATGCCAAGGGCCACTGAAATACCTGTGGCTATGCTTTCGTTGAAAGATACTCCTACAGCCATTCCCTCAGGAAAATTGTGAATTGTCATGGCAAGAAAAAGAAGGGTAATTCCCCGTAGTTTCGGATGGGCAGGACCTTCCTTGCCCTTGAGGAAGTGCTCGTGTGGAAGTTTGGTGTCAGCAAAGTGCACAAACAGAGTTCCTGCGATAATTCCCGTAAGCACCAGAAAAATGTTTCCTGTTTTTAGTGCAGGAATAAGGAGACTGAAGAAGCTGGCCGATACCATAACACCTGCGGAAAAGGCAAGAAATACGGAATAAAGTTCCGTGGAAAGTTTTTTAAAGAAAAATACAGGAAGACCTCCTATTAATGCCATCATGCCTGCTGCAGTACTTCCTAAAATTCCAAGCCAGAATGTACTCATATCTCTA
>JAMOUL010000084.1 GCA_027062035.1 Candidatus Aminicenantota bacterium
AATCCGCAAAAAACTTCAGCAGCTCAGGATTTGCATCTCTGGAAGATAGATAGGAAAGAATAGAATTTCTGGGCATATCCATGAGGGAAAGAGCAGCCTTATCAGCAATTTCCTCCACAGGGTCATCAAGCAGAAAAGCAAGAACTTCAAATTGTTCTCTCAAAGGAAGGGGAATGGCATTTTCAGCAGCAATTTTCCTTATATCTTCGCTTACTCTTCCCTCTTTAAGTTCTTCAAGAAATCCCATTTTTCTAATTCCCTCTACACGTATTATAATGCTATAGAAATGAAGAGAGCAATCTTCCTTTTATTCTTTTTCCTTTTAACAGATTTTTTCATGCCTCAGGATCTGAAAACAAGCATATCAGCAGGTCTTTCAATGGCCAGAGGGAATTCGGAATCCACAAGGTTCTATGGCAAAACCTCCATCACTTTAAAGAAAACCGATATCTCCTTCAACATGAACTCCAGCTATATATACGGAAAGGGAAAACAGGGCGTTGATACCAATCAGGGAACCATCCAGTTCGGCTCAGAAAAACTTATAAAGGGAAGGTTAAAGCTTCAGTCTTCAGCCTCCTTCTTTTTCGACAGACTGGCGAATATCCAGGGAAGGTTAAATTTCAGTCTCGGGATCAACTACACTCTGGAGGAAAACTCAAACCTGTTCTCCCTTGCAGCGTCATATTCAGAGGAATACGAAAATTATTATTCAAATCCAATCTCAAAAAGAACCAATCGTCTGTCAATAGAGATGAAAATCAAAAGAAATTTAAGCGATACCACAATCTTTAACCTCAATGCCCTTTATACTCCAAATATTCTCAATTTTTTCAACGACTTCAGAATTGAAGGAGAGGCTACTTTAAAGGTTTTAATGAAAAAACCTCTCTGGCTAAACTTAACCCTTAATGAGAGATATAATAATCTTCCTCCTTTGTCCACACTTAAGAAAAGTGATATAATTCTTATCACCGCCATAGAAATAAGCATTTAGGAGGATTTAGAGATGAAGAAGGCTTTACTCCCCATACTTGTAGTTCTGTTATTAATAGCGTTTCCGGCCTGCAAGAAAAAAGAAACAAAAAAATTCCCTGTGAATCTACTGGTTGAATTTCAACCATCAAACTTAAGAGACGCTTATGTTACAACCGTAAAATACCACTGGACTCCTGTCCAGGGATTTAACCTATCTGACGATTACTGGGTTTTTGTGCATTTCTGGGATGTCTCAACAAAAACAATGTACTTCCTCGATGATCATAAACCCCCTGTACCATTCTCAAAATGGGAACCCGGCAAGACAATAGTCTACGATAGAACTTTTGTGTTACCGGAATATATAGAGGAAATAACTAAAAAGAATTTTCCTGTCGACTTTACTGTGGGATTTTACAATCCCAAAACAGGGGACAAGATTACAGTATTCAAGAAAAGGCTGAATATAGAAATAAACCCCGAAGTTGTTCCCCAGATTATTTACGGAGAAGGGTGGTATAGCGAAGAATTCGATAAGGAAGGAAAAACATGGAGATGGATGGGTAAGACAGCTATATGCAGGATTGAAAATCCCAGGAAGACTTCCATTCTCTACATTTCTGGCTTTTATCCATCTCCCATACTTAAGGATCAAAAGATAAGAATTTACATCAACGACAAGGTGCTGGATGAAATTACGACGCCGGACTTTAAGAAAATATATGTCCTTGAACCTTCCCTTCTGGGTGACGAAGACGAATTTGAATTAAAGATAGAAACCGAAAAAACCTTTATTCCCAGACAGGTGTACAAGAATTCAAAGGATACAAGGGAACTTTCTGTGGCTTTCAGGAAGATATTCCTCTGTGTAAAATAAATTTCTATTTCGGGATACAGTATCGGGCCAGTTCTTTTAACTTCTCAAAACCGGCTCTTTTTACCGGAGTTCCTCTGAAAATTTCGTCGAATTTCTCCCTGCTCAGGGAAAGAAGCTCTTTCCTTTTCAATAAAAGAATTTGAGGCCCTGGAAGAAATTCTTCCATGGTGGTTTTTCTAACCCTGGCATTCCATGGACAAACCTCCTGACAGATATCACATCCAAAAAGCCATCCATGGTTCTTATCTTTGTAAACCTCAGGAATCTCCCCTTTATGCTCCACTGTTATATAGGATAGACAGAGCCTTGAATCGAGAAAATATGGCTTTAAAGCACCTGTTGGGCAAGCATCTATGCAGGCTGTACACGTACCACAATAACCGGTCTGCACAGGAGAATCAGGAGGGAGCTCAACTGAAATGAACATTTCCCCGAGAAAAACCCAGGATCCATATTCCTTCGTTATAAGCATGGTATTTTTGCCTATCCACCCGATACCCGCTCTTCTTGCAATTTCCCTCTCAAGAACAGGGGCAGAGTCCACAAAGAATCTTGCCTGAACATCCGGGAAAAGGGTCCTGATAAATGTAAAAAGACGTTTCATCATCTTTTTCAAAACCCTGTGATAATCCTTTCCCACAGCATAACGGGAGATCTTTGGGCCTGCATACTTTAACTCTCCCGGGAAATAATTAACCGCAAGGGAAATTATGGTTTTCACGGGTGGAAAAAGCTTTTCAGGTTCAAGACGAAGTTCGATGTTCCTCCGCATATAGGCCATACCTGCTTCTGCCCCATTCTCAAGCCAGTGCAACAAAAAATCCCCCCTTATCCTCTCAGGGGTAGTAAATCCAGCCTTCGAAAAGCCAAGACTTAAAGCCTCAGCTCTTATCCTCTCCTTCTCCTCCACCCTTTCTGGCCATCCTGTAGAGATGGGCAATGGCCCTTCTCCAGACCTTTATATCTGTGTGGGGAAATCCAGCAACGATTTCACCCGGCCTGACGGATTTGGTAATTCCAGCCCTTGCAGCTATCATCACACCATCTCCCACCTCAATATTATCCCTTATCCCCACCATCCCTGCTATTATCACTCCCTTTCCTATCTTTGCACTTCCCCCAATAGCGCTCATGCCTGCCATGAGGGTACCTTTTCCTATCTTAACTCCGTGGGCTATCTGGCAGAGATTATCGATTTTAACATTATCCTCTATTACAGTTGTGCCTATAGCCGCCCTGTCAACACAGGTATTGGCCCCTATTTCCACATTGTTTCCTATAATCACCCTTCCAATCTGTGGGATTTTCTTTCCCGCCTCAAAACCAAATCCATCTGCCCCAATTACCACGCCAGGATGTAAAATAACATTATCTCCTATCCGGGTTTCCTCTCTTATAACCACGTTTGCATATATTCTGCAGTTCTTTCCTATTTTCACATTCTCGTAAACTACAGTTCCACTGTGAATTTCAGTTCCATCCCCCACTTCCGAGCCATCACCTATCACGACATATTCACCGATAAACACATTCCTTCCAATTTTTGCCGATGGAGAAATTTTCGCGGTGGCTGAGATTCCTGTCTTTCTCCTTTCAGGATAGAGAATGGTTATAATATCCGCAAGAGCAGCCCTGGGGTTCTCCACAAGAATCATATTATGTCCCTCCAGCTCCAAACCCTTCATGGTCAGAATAGCAGAGGCTCTGGTCGTCCTGGCCAGAGGGAGAAACTTTTTTCTGTAATAGGGTGCAATATCGCCTTCCTTGGCCTCTTCAAGGGTTGAAACACCCTTTATTTCCACTTCCCCATCTCCGATTAGAACGCCTCCAATTTTCTTTGCTATTTCTTTAAGCTTCATGATTCTCCGTTAAATAGGAGGAAATCTCTGCTCCAAATAACAGAATCAAGGAGGAGATTTCCACCCAGAAGATGAATATAATTACAGTTGAAAGGGTCCCAAATAATTTTCCAGCAAGGGAAATATGTCCAATGTACCACATAAACACATGGGTCCCTGCCATCCACAGGACGGAAGCAGTTACAGCCCCACGAATCGCTGCCCAGCTCTTTACTTTTGTCTCAGGAATCCACTTATAAAGAGCGTAAAAATAGAAGGTTGCGAGAAGGAAGGGGACAAGCAGCTTGGTGACAAAACTTCTTATCGCCCATAAGACGGTGGGATTCACATAATGGGATATGGTCTCGTTTGAAGCAACAAACCTGTTAAATGTGGCTATCCCTGCCATAAGACCGAATGCTGAGAAAAGGAATATGCCAGAACCTATTAAAATAGCGATTTCCCATAACCTCTTCCAGAAAAAGGATTTGTTTGTTTTTATACCGTAAATGGTCTGGATGGCAGAAATTATTTTTGATATAAGCATTATTCCCAGAACTACAGCAAGATATATCCCTGCTATCCCAACCTCCTTTATCTTTGAGGCATAGATCTTCATGTTCATAAAGAATCTGGGGTTTATGGTTGAGAAGAACTCCTGGGAAAAAATATTAAGGTCATTAATAATCTTCTCGGATGAACCAATAAAATAGGTAGATAAATACAGAAGGAAGCCGGCCAGAGGAACCGAGGCCCATAGAGCATAATAAGAAATTATGGCAGCAAGATCATCAATGCGATGAGCCCTGCTTCTTTTCCAAATTTCCTTTAAGCTAATGAAAAACTTTCTCAATTCCTCTGGCCTGGTTGGTTTTAAAGCTTTATCTTTCCAACCAGAAGTATCTCAATCAGAAGTGTATAAATTACGAGGGACTCAATAAGTACCAGACCCAGTATGAGCCCGAACCTGATATGGGGAGCTGTACCCGGATTCCTCGAAATTGCTTCAGAAGCACGGTGCACAACCTTTGCCTGACCCAATGCTCCAACTGCAGAGGCTATTGCAATACCGAAACCTGCGGCAATAGCTATCCACGCATATACCGGGTTATAGGCTGCAGTTGCTCCTGCTCCCTCCGCTGCAAAGAGGGAAGAACCCAGTAAAAAGAAACCTAACGCTGCCAGATACCTCATTATAAACCTCCTTTAGTGTTCTTCTGAGACCGCCCCTGAAATGTAAACGGCGGTCAACATGGCGAATATATAGGCTTGCAAGGCTCCTGTTATTATAGCCAGTGCCATCATTGGGACCGGCAACAGGGGTGCAAAAAGACCTGCAAGCACCAATATTAGAGTTTCTTCCGCTGTTATATTTCCAAAAAGACGAATGGAAAGGGATAGGGGCCTGGAAAGGTGACTAACAAATTCTATGGGCCCCATAATCGGAGCAATAAAAATATATTCTCCGGTAAACTGTTTTATGTATGCCAGTTTATGTCTTCTTATTCCCTGATAGTTGTAATACAGATAAACAAAAATCGCCATTCCTGCCGGCACATTTATGTTAGTGGTGGGAGAGGCGAGTCCTGGAAGAAGACCAAAATAATTCATGGTGAGTATAAACAGGAAAAGCGTCCCCACTATGGGGATAAATTGTCTGCCTTCATGTCCTATTATTTCCCTGTTGAGATTATCAACAAAGAGGAAAATTTGCTCAAAAACCGATTGCTTTTTGCCCGGAACCATGGTGGGTTTTCCGGAAAGAAAACCAAAAACAACGATAACCGTTATGGAGGCAAGCAAAGCAAGAACCACATGGGCAGGTATGGGTTCGTGATGGTTAAGATGGATTCCCAGATAAGAAAAAACCTTCACTACCAGTGGGCCAAGCAACTTATTAACTTCTTCAACTATCCAGAGTTTTTCCTCTTCCATTCTTTCTTCCTATAAGTAATCCGATAATTACAATATTAGCAGATAAAGCAAGGGTTAAAACCCCTGAAAGAAAATATATTACCATAGGGAAATTCCTGTTGGCAAGGTAAAAAACCACCAAAAGGATAGCCCCAAGTGTAAGGATAAAGAATACCAAAGAAAGAACTATGGCCTTTTTCCTCTTCTCCCTTCTGGTTACAATGGAAGAAATTCCCTTAATCCCTTCATAATGAACCAGAATGATAACTGCTCCAAGAAGGAAAAAAATGGCCCCTCTGGCATTAATGAAAACAAGCACAAGGGACCCTGCAAGGGCGAAGATCAATGTGAGGTAACCTATAAGTTTAATCTCCCTTTCCATTGAGTTCCCTGTTAAACTTCAGGATTTCCCTTACGAGATCATAAAATCCGGAAATTATTCCTATTATCAGAAAAACTGTCCTGAGATAATCCGTCTTGAACAACCAGTCAAGGAGATAGCCCAGGCCATAACCCACCGCCATGGCAGAGGGCACAATAAAGGCAAGACTTGTAATTCTTGCGATTTTCTTGCTGAAAACAGGAATCATTCAAAAAAATCCTCAAAGTTCGAATCCTCTCTCCTGTCGAGAATGCCAAATTCTTCTCTTCTTCTTTTCAATGCTCTGTAAAAAATATCCTCATCGGGATAATGCCTTATGTAATTACCTTCTGTATCACTGTAAACCAGCTCAAAATAATCTGAGCCAATGACACAGAAGATTGACATGGAGGGATAAAGGTCCAGATTCCCTACCTCTTCTACTATTTCAGCCCTCTCTTTCAATGCGTCAAGGCTATCCCATTCATAAACCTCTATTTCTTCTATCCTCATCCTGAAAAGAAATTAGAGCAAATTTTCAAAGAAGTCAATACTATTTTTCAACTTTTTTCTTCAATTTGTAAATTAATTCGAGAGCATCAAGTGGAGAAAGACGATCCGGATTAATTTCCCTTAACGCAGTTCGCAGTGGATCTTCTTCATCAAAAAGACCCGGTTGATAGACCCTTTCCACCTTTATGGTTCTTTTCCCCTCAAGTTCTGAAAGCACCTCCCAGGCCCTGGAAACAACGTCCCTGGGCAGCCCTGCAAGTCCTGCAACATGAATCCCGTACGATTTTTCCGAGGCTCCCTCTTCCAGTTCATAGAGGAATACCACTTCACCCTGCCATTCAGCCACCTTAATGTGATAGTTAAAAACACCGGGAAGCCTATCAGCAAGCTCTGTAAGTTCGTAATAATGGGTGGCAAACAGGGTTTTTGCCTTGACCCTATCGTGGAGATACTCCACAACAGCCCAGGCTATGCTTATCCCATCATATGTAGATGTGCCTCTTCCTATTTCATCAAGGATGACCAGACTCCTTTTAGTAGCGCTGGAAAGGATTTCTGAAGTCTCCCTCATTTCCACCATAAAAGTTGATTCTCCCCCGGCAAGAAAATCCGAAGCCCCTATTCTGGTAAATATTCTATCCATAAGGGGGATTTCAGCTTCCTCAGCCGGGACAAAACTACCACAATGGGCGAGGAGAGAAATCAGGGCCACCTGCCTTAAATAGGTGGACTTTCCTCCCATATTTGGTCCGGTAATTATTAAAACCCTTCTGTTCTCATCCAGAAGAGTATCATTGGGTACAAATACATCCCCCTTTTTCAAAACCTCGACCACAGGGTGTCTGCCCCCCTTTATATACAATTTTGTCCCCCTGTGGACCGCAGGTCTCGTATAGCCTCTCTTTGAAGCAAGCTCTGCAAAGGAGAGAATCAGGTCCAGCTCCCCTATAAGCTCTGCATTACGCCTTATTCTGGAGTGCGATCCGGCAACAGCTTTTCTTATTTCCTTAAAAAGCCATTCTTCCAGCTCCTTTATCCTTTCCTCTGCATGCATTATTTTCTCTTCCAGTTCCTTAATGCGGGGAGTTATAAACCTTTCACTGTTGACAAGGGTCTGCTTTCTTTGATATTCAGGGGGTAAATTCCCGGAATGGGATCTGGGCACCTCTATAAAATATCCAAAAACCTTATTGTACCCTATCCGGAGTTTTTTTATCCCTGTCCTTTCCCTTTCCTCCCTTTCCATACTCATTATTATGGATTTGGCATCACGGGAGATACGCCTTAATTCGTCCAGTTCAGCATTAAAGCCTTCCCTTATTACTCCGCCCTGGGATATAAGGTAAGGTGGGTTGTCGACTATTCCTCTTTCGAGAAGGTTCTTTATTTCCCCAAGCTCATCGAGTTCTTTACCTATGGTATGCAGAACTTCTGCCTTTAACCCGGATAACTCATTCTTCAACATGGGAATTCTGGAAAGGTTCTCCCTCAGGAACGCCAGGTCCCTGGGATTTGCCACCTCAAATAGAGCTCGTGTGGCTATCCTTTCCATATCTCCAATTCCACCAAGCATTTCCCCCAGTGATTGTCTCTTTATTCCGTCATATACCAGCTCTTCCACAGAATCCAGCCTTCGAGAGATTTCCTCCACTGTGGGCAGGGGAAACTTGAGTGTTTCCCTGAGTTTTCTCGCACCCATGGGAGTTCGGGTAAAGTCTATGATCTGTACCAGTGTTCCCTTCCCTGTTCCATCCCTGAGGTTCCTGAAAAGTTCCAGATTCCTCACCGTTGTGTCGTCAAGGAACATTCCTCCCTTCAATTTTTTTAAGGGTTTAAGGGACGGAGGCTTGCCCCTGAGACTTTCTATATAGGCCCTGGCCTGCTCAAGAGCCCTGTCGATGGGGGTTTCCCCGGACACCTGAACCTCTTTCAATTGAACCTTTAAGTTCTTGATCTCAGAATTTGAAATAATCTCTGATGGTTCAAGGAGGGATAGAAATTTCTTAAGCTCATCCGGCTCCAGCATGTCTCCAAGAACCTCTCCTGTGGAAAGGTCAAGAAAAACCACTCCAAGCCCTTCTTCATCCTTCCATATTGAGGCCAGATAGCTTCCCTCTCCCCTTTCTCCTTCCATCTCAATAGCAGTGGATGGGGTTATAACCCGAACCACATCTCTCTTCACCACACCCTTTGCCTTTCTGGGATCCTCCAGTTGTTCGGCTATTGCTACTTTATACCCTGCATTCAAAAGTTTCTCTATATAAGCATCCACCGAATGGTACGGTACCCCGCACATGGGTATAGGGTCCTCCCTGCCCCTCTCCCTTGTTGTCAGGGCTATCTCAAGAACCCTTGAAGCTATTCTTGCATCTTCGAAGAAAAGCTCATAAAAATCCCCGAGTCTGAAGAGCAGCAGAGAATCAGGGTATTTCGCCTTCAACTTAACATACTGCTTCATAGCAGGAGTAAGTTCCCTTTCTACCTGCCCCTGATTTTTTTTCTCTGCTTTTCGAGCTCCTTCAGACATTTTTCCCTTTCCTCTTTCAAAGAATTACAGATTTTCTCTGCCATTTCAAACTGGTTTCTATAAATGTACAATCTTGCTCTGGAATAGGGGTCCCCCTTTTCCCAGAGTTTACACACAAGCTCCACCGCTGCTTTCCAATCTACTGCCAGACTTCTTGCCCGTTCACATTTTCCATTCAGACTGAGAACCAGCGCCATTTCGTCCCGGTAATTTTTATTCCCCCCATATTTTTTAAACCCGGACTCCATCAATCTCTCTGCCTCATCTATCTTTCCTTCCTTTCTCAGGATACTTGAAAGGACTACATAATGGGAGGACAAATCGTAAATCAACTCTCCATAGGTCTTTAATTCCCATTTTTCCACCTGATTTCCTACAATTATGGCATTCCTTAAAAGCGCTTCCGCCCTTTTCAGGTTGCCCTTCTGTTCCTCCAGTATAGCCAGGATATGCAAAATTACCGGGGTATATGTATTTGGTTTAGAAAGGTACCTGGAAAGCAGCTTCCCGGCCTTTTCTATTTTATTATTCTCTATATACTTCCCTGCCAGTCTGATAGCAAAATAAGGGTCCTGTGGTGCATCTATATGAGCCTTTTCCCAGAACAGGCTTTCCCGTGTCCAGTAAAGATTAATAATATTGGCATTGGCAATGGAAGCGATAAGAAAAAGTGGCAGAAGGGTTTTCCTTATAAAAGGTCTTGAGGTTAACAAGAGCACGGTGATGGGCACAAGAAAGGCGGCAGGGATGTATCCGTACCTGAAAGCCACTGTATGGGGTATTTCTAACCACACTACCGCAAGGGAGGGAAGCAAAAACACAAATGCAAGAGCGGCAAAAAGAAAGATTTTCTCCCTTTTTCTTACAAAAAACGCCCCTACCATAAACACGAAGATTAGAGCTGGAATGTAATATATATTATTTTCATAAACCTTAAAAGGAGAAAGGAATACTTTGCCTGTAAAGGGAAAGATCCCCTGAACAAAGTAAAATCCCATTGCTTTTATAGTTCTTGACACAAGGGTCCAGAAGCCATAGCTGGATAAAATACGGGAAGAGGTAAAATGGGCCCTTATTATGAGAAAAACTACGTCCAGTATTAAAAAGGGAAAAATTCTTTTTATATTATCTTTTCGGTAATAGAAATACACCATAAGAAAGAATGGAAAGGCCAGAGCCATTTCCTTGGAAAAAAGAGCCAGAGAAAAAATCAATATCGCAATAATATCCTTCCTTTTTAATACAAAATAAAAGGAAAATAGAATGAAGAACATGGAAAGCACGTCACCTCTGGCAGATACCCAGGCAACGGCTTCCCGCAGGGAGGCTGCGGAAGAGAAAATAGCTGCGGCGAAAAAGCTCTCCGCCTCCTTCAACCCCATGTTTATTAAAATCAGAAAAAGAAGAATCGATGAGCCAATATGAAAAATCACATTTGTGAAATGAAATCCGTGGGGATTTAAACCATAAATTTGATAATCAAGGGCAAAACTCAGGGATACCAGGGGCCTATAAAATCCCTTAAACCCCATGGCCAACCCTGTCTCAAGCCAGTGGGGCTTCAGGAAATAATCCAGAACTTTTACCTGCCTTATATTGGGATTATCTACTACAAAAAACTGATCATCCCAGATAAAGGGACCCTTTACCAGAAGTATATTGGCAATTACCCCTACCAGAATTAAAAGAAGAACCCATTTTTTCATAAATTATTCTGGAAGAATTTTACCAATCTTTTAAACACATCCAGTCTGTACGCTGAAATCCCATGTTTCTGAAGGGGGTATAACATGACTCCAAAGCTCTTCCTGTTATCCAGAAGTTTCTTTACCATGGCCACGGTGTTCTGGAAATGGACATTATCATCGGAGGTACCATGGGCAATATAAAGCTTTCCCTTCAAATTAGAAGCGAAATTTACCGGAGAACTTTCTTTGTATCCGTCTGGATTCTCCCCGGGGGTTCGCATGTACCTTTCTGTATAAATGGTGTCATAGTATCTCCAGTCGGTTACAGGAGCGACGGCAAAACCGGCCTTAAACACATCGGGAGCCTTTAACATGGCTGTAAGGGTCATAAATCCTCCATAGCTCCATCCCCATATACCTATTCTTTCACCATCAACAAAGGAAAGCGATTTTAGATACTTCACTCCGGCAAGCTGGTCCTCCAGTTCGTACTTTCCAAACCTTTTATATATCCAATCCTCCCATTTTTTACCCCTTCCGTAACTTCCTCTGTTATCCAGACTGAAAACTATAAAGCCATGCTGAGCAAGGTACTGATTGGTCAGAAAAATAGAACCCCTCCATCCCCTTTGAACCACCTGAGCATGGGGTCCCCCATAGACATAAATAATAACAGGGTACTTCTTCGAGGGGTTAAAAGCCGGTGGTTTTATCATCATGGTGTAATAGGTCATTCCATTTACATTGATTTTCCTGATTTCTGGCATTACCAGTCCCAGTTTCTCAATAGACCTGCCTCCAAACAACCTTACAGGTTTTCCTCCAACCCTGTTCAGAAGGAACTCGTGGGGTACCAGGAAGTCAGAATGGAAATCGAGAAAATATCTGAAATCAGGGGAAAATGTTGCGTAATGACTCCCTGGTAAGTAGGTCAATCTTCTCAATCTGCCCTTAAAATCCACCGAATATATGTGCTTTTCGACTATTGATGGTCTATTCGCCTGGAAATATATCCTTCTCCCATTGGTTCCGTAAAATCCGGTAACCTCCCACTGACCCCTTGTTAATTGCCTCTTTAGTTTAAGAGAATTTCTCTTAAGCCTGTACAGATAAAGATGAGAATGACCATCCCTCTCGCTTCCCCATATTAACCTATCCTTATAAAAGGAAAAATTACCGGTCAGATTTATCCAGGTTTTCCATTTCTCTTCCAGTAGAAGGGACTTTCTCCTGGATACCGTATCATACAACCACAATTTCAATCTATTCTGGGCTCGATTAAGGGTAATAAAATATACTCTGGTGGAGTCGATCCACCCTGCTCTTCCTACGTATTCATCCCTGTAAGGAATCCATGAGATCTTTCCAAAATTATCTACAATGCCAATCTCAACCTTTGGGTTTTCCTCTCCAGCCTTGGGATATTTTTCATTGAAAATATCACCATACAGGGGGATAAAGTTTAAAATCGGGTATGCCTTTACCCTGGTTTCGTCAAATTTTAAAAACAGAAGATGTCTGGAGTCTGGAGACCACCAGAAACCCTTTCTAAGATCCAGTTCTTCCCCATAAACCCAGTCAGTTCGTCCATATAATGTTTCCTTATTACCATCGGGTGTAAGGGTCCGAACTTCACCTGTTCTTCTGATAATTATTTTAAGCTTCCCATCCTCCACAAAGCCCACTTTTTTTCTGTCAGGGGAAATATCGTAGTTCTTCCCCTTTACTTTGAAATATTGCCAGTTTCCGGATACAAGATCA
>JAMOUL010000085.1 GCA_027062035.1 Candidatus Aminicenantota bacterium
GTAACCACACCGAAAACAACGGGCACCCCGCTCTGGAGGGATGCCTGGGCTATTCCCTTTGCAACTTCAGAGGCTACAAAATCAAAGTGAGGGGTTTCTCCCCTTATGACTGCTCCAAGACATATAACCGCATCGTATTTTTTTGAGCTCGCAAGCTTTGAAGCAACAAGGGGCAGTTCAAAGGAACCGGGTGTCCTCCATACCTCTATACTTCCCTCATCAACGCCGGTTCTTCGAAGGGCATCCATTGCTCCTTCGAGTAGCTTTTCCGTAATACGGCTGTTAAATCTCGAAACCACTATGGCCACTGAAAGGCCTTCCCCTTTAAGCTGTCCTTCATATATTCTCATCCTCCACCTGCCTTTTCTTTTAATTATAACAGGGTTAAATTTGAACCAGGAGCGTTTTTGTTCTAAAATTTCCTTCGTAAAATAAACAATTGGAGGAAGCCATGGCTGTTATAGGACAAAAAAAGGAAGAGGGGACCCCTTATACCCCTACTGGTTTTTCCCAGACATCAAAAAGCATTATTGGAAAAACCGTAACCATTAAAGGGAATATTTCGTCAAAGGAAGCAATGGAGATCCACGGAAAGGTTCAGGGAAACATCGATTCAGAGAAATCCGTGGAAATCAAACAGGGTGGAGAAATTAAAGGTAACATCAAGGCCCAGGAGGTAAGAATCGAAGGAAAGGTCGAAGGGGATATTATCGCAAAGACTAAAACAGTAATTACTCCACAGGGACACGTTTCCGGAAAGATAGTAACCGATAGGCTTGTAATAGAGGAAGGAGCTGTTTTCAGAGGTACTGTGGAAATGGGAGGACCCATAAAAACAGAGACAAAACCTCAGGAGGGCAAAAATGGCTGAAGTTTACAAAAACTATATTGATGGGGAATGGGTGGAAGCCTCTTCCGGCGAAACCTATGAGAACAGAAATCCTGCAAACTGGGACGAGGTTGTAGGTATCTTCCAGAAATCCACAAAGGAGGATACCGAGGCAGCCATCGAGGCAGCCCAGAGGGCTTACGAAAAATGGCGTCTTGTCCCTGCACCCAAAAGGGCAGAGATCATCTTCAGGGCAGCACAGATGATCGCCGACAGAAAGGAAGAGCTGGCAAAGGACATGACCAGGGAGATGGGCAAGATTCTCCCTGAGACAAGGGGAGATGTTCAGGAAGCCATCGATATGAGCTTCTTCATCGCAGGGGAGGGCCGCAGGCTCTATGGTTTCACAACCCCCTCTGAGCTTCCCCTCAAGTTCCAGATGTCCATAAGGATGCCCATGGGCGTTGCTGCAATTATTACCCCCTGGAACTTCCCCATGGCAATCCCGTCCTGGAAAATAATTCCTGCCCTTGTAGCAGGAAATACTGTAGTCTTCAAGCCAGCAACCGATACCCCTCTTTCCGCATACAATTTTGTGAAGATCCTGGAAGAGGCAGGGGTTCCCAGGGGAGTGGTCAACTTCGTGACCGGATCCGGTGCCGTTGTAGGAGAGGCCCTGATATCCCATCCTTATGTAAAGATAATTTCCTTCACCGGATCCTCTGAGGTTGGAAAGAGGATTGGCTCAAAGGGAGCAAGCCTCTTCAAGAAGGTATCTCTTGAAATGGGCGGAAAGAATGCCCAGATCGTTATGGACGACGCCAACCTGGAGCTGGCAGTGGACGGCGCAACCTGGGGAGGATTCGGAACAACAGGACAGCGCTGCACCGCAACCTCAAGGGTAATCGTCCACAAGAAGGTATACAAGAAGTTCCTGGATATGTTCGTTGAAAGGGCAAAGGCCCTGAAGGTTGGAAACGGTCTGGATCCTTCCACAGACGTTGGTCCGCTGATCAACGAAGCCCAGATGAACAAGGTTCTCTCCTATATAGAAATAGGAAAGAAGGAAGGGGCAAAGCTTCTCCTTGGAGGATTCAGGCTCACCGGTGGAGAATACGACAGGGGCTGGTTCATTGCCCCCACAATATTTGCAGATGTTGACCCCGATATGAGGATAGCCCAGGAGGAAATCTTCGGTCCTGTGGTTTCTGTTATCCCGGCAGACTCACTGGAACACGCCATTGAAATCGCAAATAACTCCGCCTACGGACTTTCCTCTTCCATCTACACCAATGATATAAAGAACGCCTTCATTGCTATAAGGGACATTTACACCGGAATCACCTACGTCAACGCACCAACCATAGGGGCAGAGGTACACCTGCCCTTCGGAGGAGTCAATCAGACAGGAAACGGCCACAGGGAAGGCGGTCATACTGTTATAGACATCTTCACCGAGTGGAAATCCGTTTACATTGATTTCAGCGGCAGGCTCCAGAGGGCTCAGATAGATACAGACAAAGTAGTAAAAGTCGAAGAGTAATTGGAAATACACTTCTATAAAGAGGGGGCCCGGGAAGGCCCCCTCAATATGGCAGCTGACGAATATTTAATGGAAAAGTCCAGGGAAGGGGGAATACATCTACGCCTTTATGATTGGTGCTGCCCCACAATAACAATAGGGTATTCCCAATCCGTAAGCAGTGCCCTGGACACAGATTATCTTGAAAGGGAAAAAATTCCCTTTGTAAGAAGAATCACCGGCGGAAAGGCTGTTCTCCACCATAACGAAATCACCTATGCAGTGGCAAGCAGGGAGTCGGTATTCTTTTCCAATCCCTCACCCTACTATCCCTATTTGCTTGTATCAGAAGCCCTTGCAATCTTCCTGGAACACCTTGGGCTGGAAGTCAAGCTGGCCAACAACAAATACGGAGAATTCTCCAGAATGGATATCGCCTGCTTTTCCTTCCCCGGAAGATGGGAAATAAAGGTAAGGGGAAGAAAGGTTATCTCCGGAGCGATGAAGAAGAGGAAGGATGTCTTTATGATCCATGGAACTATACCCCTGAATTACAGCAGGGAAAGGATCGCAAGGGCAACAAAAACACCCATGGAGATGCTGAAGGATAGCTTTTTCTCCCTGAATGAGCTCCTCAACCTCGTTCCTCCAAGGGAGGAGCTCGAAGAGCTGATAGTTAAGTCCTTTGCCGAAAAATTCAGGGCAAAGGTCATAGAAAGGGAGCTGAATCAGAAAGAACTCATCCCGCTTTATAAGAAGTATTCATCC
>JAMOUL010000086.1 GCA_027062035.1 Candidatus Aminicenantota bacterium
TCTCCGGTATTACATTCGCCATAAAAATGATGGAAGGGGGAGAAAGAAAGGCAGAGGAAGAATATTCACTTGTAAAGGGGGAAGTTCCAGACGCTGAAGAAATTATAAGGGACGAACTGGAGCACGAATATTCGCTTATCAACATGATAAACGAGGAAAAAATAAACTACATCGGATCAATGGTTCTCGGCGTGAATGATGCCATTGTTGAACTTACCGGGGCCCTTGCAGGATTGACCTTTGCTATACAGAATACCCGGATAGTGGGCCTCGCAGGAGTTATCACAGGGATTGCAGCTGCTCTTTCCATGGCAGCATCCGAATATCTCTCCCAGAAATCCGAAGGCGGAGATAATCCTCTTAAAGCCGCATTCTACACCGGTCTTGCTTATATATTTGCGGTAGTTCTCCTTGTCGTGCCGTATTTTCTGTTTACTTCCTATCTCATGGCCCTGGCTTTAACCCTCTTTGATGCATTGATAATTATTCTATTATTCACCTTCTTTATAGCTGTGGTTAAGGAGAAGGAATTCACCAGACTCTTTCTGGAAATGGTATTTATAAGCTTTGGAGTGGCATTTATATCATTCCTTATTGGATTGCTCGCCAGAAAGTTTTTGAATATTGACATATGATCAGAATGAAAAATTTCTACCTTAAAGGTTTTAAGTTTTAAATGCTCAGTTTACAGCCGCATCAAAACTAATAAACGTTTCTTACGAAGACCTGAGCTAATACTAAAATAATTTACAGCTGATTGAGATTTGATATAAATTCTTCGTTGCTCTTTGTCTTCTTCAGGCGGTCCAGAAGAAGTTCCATTGCCTCAGCTTCATCCATCTGGAATAAAACTTTCCTGAGCAGCCATATCCTCTGGAGCCAGTGCTTGGGAAGCAGTAGCTCTTCCTTTCTGGTTCCGGATTTTCTGAGATCTATGGCAGGGAAAATTCTCTTATCCGAAAGGTTTCTGGTAAGGTTTATCTCGCAGTTTCCGGTTCCCTTAAATTCCTCGAAGATCACGTCATCCATTCTGCTTCCTGTCTCCACAAGGGCAGTTCCTATAATTGTGAGGGAACCTCCCTCTTCAATGTTCCTTGCAGCTCCGAAGAACTTCTTGGGCTTATGAAGAGCACTGGCTTCCAGTCCACCTGAAAGCACTTTTCCTGTTGTTGGTATAAGAGCGTTATAGGCTCTGGTCATCCTGGTTATGGAGTCAAGCAAAATCACAACATCCTTCTTCATTTCCACGAGCCGTTTGGCCTTTTCAAGAACAATCTCTGCAACCTGTGCATGCCTCTTTGGAGGCTGGTCAAACGTGGAATGTACCACTTCTCCCTTTACAGATCTTTCGAAATCTGTAACCTCCTCTGGCCTTTCATCTATTAACAGCACAATAAGATAAATCTCAGGATGATTTGCCTCTATAGAGTGGGCAATTGTTTTTAATAGGGTTGTCTTACCTGTCCTTGGCGCAGCCACTATAAGAGCCCTCTGGCCTTTACCTATTGGAGTGAACAGATCCATAACCCTTGCTGAGAGATTGTCGGGTTCGGTCTCAAGCATTATTCTCTCGGTGGGAAAATAGGGAGTAAGTTTCTCAAACGTAACACCCCTCCTCATCTTTACAGCTTTATGAGGGGGCACAAAGTTTATGGCGTCTATCCTGACCAGTGAAAAGAACTTTTCGTCTCCCTTGGGTTCCCTTATTATTCCGGAAATGGTATCCCCTGTCCTTAAATCGAATTTTTTAATCTGGGATGGGGAAACATATACATCCTCCGGAGATTGTGTATAACTGTACCTGGGGGAACGAAGAAATCCCTTACCATCCGGCAGAATTTCAAGTACTCCCTCGGCAAAAATCTGGCCATTTTTCTGGGCCTGGGCTGCCAGGATGTGGAAAATCAGTTCGTTCTTTTTTAATGTTGTAGGGCTCGGGACATCCAGGTCCCTGGCTATCTGAACTAGCTCCTGAAACTTCTTTCCTTCCAGTTCTTCCAATGTTAACATTTTTCACCTCTTACTTTTTTCTCTATGTGATTTATTAATTCTCTCCTTCCCTCCCTTTTTTTTGCAGAGGTAAGGATTACGCTTTTCCCAAATTGGCTCTCTATTTCCCTGGCCAATTCTCTCGCCCGGGAAATTTTAATTTTATCTGTTTTGGTGAGGATAAACGCAAATTCCTGCTTTAAGAATTTTAACCAATCCACCATGATAAGGTCAAGTTCTGTTAATCCTATCCTTGAATCCACAAGAATAAAATTCTCCTTAATTCCTTTCTGTTCCACAAAAAAATCCTCCATCAGTCTCTTCCAGCGTTCCTTCTCCTTCTTGGATCTTTTAGCATAGCCATATCCTGGAAGATCTGCCAGAAGTATCTTTCCATCCACAAGGAAGTAGTTAACAGAAATTGTCTTTCCCGGTGTAGCACTTGTTCTTGCCATCTTCCGATTTAAGGTCAACATATTTATAAGTGATGACTTACCAACATTAGACCTTCCGCAAAAAGTGAATACAGGATAAGGAGCATTAAGAAAATCCTCCTTTCTGAATGCAGACTTTAAAAATTCCACTTTTCTCCAGTTCACTTTCAATTCGCCGATAGCGGGATATCGGAGCGAAGATCTATCTTATCCAGGTCCCTGGTAAGGACCTTTTCTATTACCTGATCCATATTCGAAACAGGGGTAATTTCCAGTTCCTTCCTTACCTCTTCCGGAATTTCCACGAGCTCTCCCTTGTTTTCTTCTGGAATGATTACCTCACGAATCCCTGCCTGATATGCAGCCAGAAGTTTTTCCTTTATTCCCCCGATTTTTAGAACCCTTCCCTTGACTGTAACCTCCCCTGTCATTGCCACGTCAAGCCTGGCAGGTATGCCTGTAAGCAGCGATAATATGGCAGTAGCCAGAGTAATTCCTGCTGAAGGACCCTCCTTTGGAACTGCACCTTCAGGAATATGAACGTGTATATCGTACTGGGCAAACCTGGAAATATCCACTGAAAGGGACGAAAGCTTTGTCTTAACGTAGGTAAACGCTATCTGTGCGGATTCCTTCATTATTTCCCCAAGTCTTCCTGTAAGGATAAGCTCCCCCTTTCCCTTAC
>JAMOUL010000087.1 GCA_027062035.1 Candidatus Aminicenantota bacterium
CGCCAGTTTAAGGAATGGTTCCTTCTCTATGGGACATCCTGGAAGAACAGCATCAACCTTCACATAGGCGGATACGGGTTTCGGTTCCAACGGTGTGGAAAGGGTAACCGCTGTTTCTTTACCATAGACCTTCTTGTATTTTTCCCTCCATTCTTCGTTCCCCATAAACATGGCCTGGACTCCTCCATACACCGCACAATGGCCTATGGCCACAAGGATCTTGCTCTTCTTTCGGATTTCAAGAAGGTCTTCGAGGTCCTTCTCTGTGGAAACCGAGCCTTCCACAAAGGCAACATCGAGTTTAGCCTCCTCATCCTTTGCACTTGAAGCCATAACAAAGGACTTTATCTCAAATATCTCGAATATTTTCAGAAGCTCGTCCTCGCAATTAAGTATATTAAGCTGGTCCCCGGCACAACCGGTGAGACCGTATATTCCAATCTTTGGTTTTCCCATTTTCGCCTCCTTAGATGAGTCCCTTAATGTTCTTTACATCCCACAGGGTAAACACAGGGCCATCAACACAGGTGTACTTGTGACCAACGACACACTGACCGCATTTACCCATTCCACATTTCATCCTTCTTTCCAGGGTCATAAAGATCTGGTCGTCGGGTATGCCGAGTTTCAGGAACTCTTCTACAACGTACTTGTACATAACCGGTGGTCCACAAACCACAGCTGCAGTATTTTTACCATCGACTTCCACATGTCTGAAGAGTTTGGTAACAACCCCCTTTTCAAAGGGCCACACTCCTGTGGGGTCAGAATCCACTGTAAGATGGCATTCGAAATCATCCCTTTCCTTCAAGCGGAAGAACTCCTCTCTGAAGAGCATATCTTCAGGGGTTTTTGCTCCGTGGAGGTAGAATATCTTTCCGAACAAATCACGATTGTCCAGGGCGTAAAGAAGCAGGGAGCGAAGGGGAGCAGCTCCAAGTCCTCCTGCCACAAAGAGAAGGTCCTTTCCAATCATCTTCTCCACCGGAAAACCGTTTCCGAAGGGACCCCTTAACCAGACAAAGGAATTTTCCTTGAGTTCAAAGAGTTTGGTGGTAAGTTTTCCAACCTTTCTTATGCAGAACTCAAAGAGCCCGGGTCTGGAAGGAGTTGAAGTTATGGAAAAGGGCGCCTCTCCAACATTGGGGATGGACATCATCATGAACTGTCCGGGTTTATAATTGGAAGTGAGATGGAATACCTTGTCCTGATCACAGATTCTTACCTGGAAAAATCTCACATCCTTTGTCAGATCATATTTTCTTACTATCCTCGCCCTTTCAGGCATATATGGATTTTCCACCTGATATTTTTCCTCAAGCATTTTTTACCTCCATTCTTTTCCAGAAAGCATCGGTTTTTTCCTTCCTGAGAGCCCTTACAACCGACAAAATGTTTATTCCTACAGGGCAACTGGCTATGCACCGCCCGCATCCCACACAGGCCGGACTGCCGTATTCGCTCATAAACCCTACAAGTTTATGGGTGTACCAGAGTTTTAATCTTTCTGAACGGGCTTCCCTGAAGTTATGTCCGCCTGCCACCATGGAATATTCCCTGAATACACAGGAATACCAGAACCTCTGCCTGTTCATCTCATCGCTCCTCAGATCGAACTCATCTTCGATGTCGAAGCATGTACAGGTTGGACAGACCATCGTACAGGTCCCGCAACTGAGACAGGCTTCCCCCATCTCTTCCCATACAGGAGATTCGTAACTGAAGCTCACAATCTCCGGCATTCCTTCCAGATCTACCTCCAGTTTAAATGACCCATCCCTCTTCTTACGCCATGAAATGTAGTCATCGATGTCCTTCTGATTGACATCCTCAAGGAAATGGGTGAGACCCTTAATGGCATCCTCTCCCTTTGGAGAACCAACCCATACAAGCAGCTTGTCTTCCAGGTCGGTGAGGAAGAGGTCAAAACCTTCGTTAACTGTAGACGTAGCAGTGTTATAGCAGAAGCACTTATCATCAGGAATGCAGGAAAGACCAACGATTAGGGTAGCCTCCCGGTTCTTCACATAGTAAGGATCGGGATAGAGTCTGGTATAGAACTTGTGATAGATATTGAGCGCATGGATCTCGCATGGATGGAGTCCGAAGATTACCCTGTTTTTCACCTCCTGATGTTCTTTCCATTCTCCATTCTTGAATTTGAGAATGGTTGCCTTCTTGGGCACAAAGAATTTCTTTGCGGGGATAAGAGTTCTCAGAGCCTTGAGCTCGAACTTTTCAGGCTCTGCTTTCGCGTAAACATACCCCCTCCCCTTCTTTACAGGCCCCCATAGCTCACCCCATTTTTCAAGGCCTTTCAGAAAGGGAAGGAAATTTTCCCTTTTCAACTTAAGGACTCTCATAATTCCTCCGTTTTATAATTTAGTAATTTCTTAACATCTATATGATAGAGGAAATTTCAAAATTTTTCAAGAAGTTTTTGTTAGAAAATTCTAAAAAACTGTAATATAATAAAGCCGGGAGGTGCCAGGTGAGAAAAGCCATCTTTTATGTGGTGTTAACCGCATTTTTTCTGGGAATAGTGCTGGCGGGAAAGGGTCCTGGAGTTAAAGAGCTCATTCTATCAGCAAAGGCCAGATATGAGAAGGGAGACACAGAAGAGGCGGTGAAACTCCTTGAGAAAGCCATCATGGAAATTAAGAACCATGAAAGACTTACAATAAGAAACCTCTTTATCTGCGATAAGATCTCCGGATATCAGATTATGAAAAAGAAACCCTCGAATACGCTAAAACATGGAGAAACTCTGCTGGTGTATTTTGAACCCGATAATTTCATGGCGAAGGAAAGTAATGGTAAATACCTGGTCTGGCTCTCTGAAGATGCTCGCTTGCTCGATGAAAAGAACAAAGTTCTCCTTGAAAAAAAGGATTGGATAAGCTTCAAGCATGAATTTTTCTCCCCTTTAGCACCAATATTCTTTCAGAACAGAATTACCGGCATTCCGAAGGGAAAATACAAACTGGAAATAACCCTGAATGATAAATTGAAGGGGAGCTTTGTTACGAAAGTTCTGGAGTTCACAGTCGAATAATCTATCAGCTTCCAATAATTTTCCTGCTTTCTGAGAAGAATTTTTTTATCTGCCCTGAGGTTCTGGAGAAATCGAGGAAAACAGTGAAAATTATCCAGAGAATAAGTGCTATAAAGGAGATCAAATCCTTTAAAAAAACCAAAATAATGAAAATTCCATAGATCATCCCCATCCAGAACATAAATGGTGCCTCGCTTTTGAAGGTTATTGCCATCATCAGGAAGGCTGTGGTCAACATCAAAGATGTTTTTAATGGAATAAAACCTCTGTGAATCTCATATAAGAATATGGAAGCAGAAAAACAAAGATCTGCTGGAAGATCGAACCATCCAAGGAAAGTTCCACCTGATATCCTCGCTATCCTACCATCAAAGAGATCTGTTCCCCACCCTGAAATAACGAAAAGCGAAACAACCCGCAGATTGAAGTTATGAAAGGTGAAATAAACCAACACAAAGGCAATTATAAATCTTAAGAGGGTTAAAAGATCCGCCAGATAATGGGCCCTTTCCAGAGGAAAGCTTCTCATTTGTCCCCCCTGGAAAATTCTACATTCGATAGATAAATATTTTCAAATGTACCCCAGGGAACGAAGTTCCTTCAGGGTTCTATTGTCCAGCTCACGAAGGTGTTTTTTTATAAACTTTCTCCTGAAATATTTCTTAAAGCTGATCTTCCTTGAGAACTTAAAAGCACCTGCAATCGGTTTTCCATCCATTTCCCTTCCTAATGGAAGGCCATATATATAAAGAATTGTAGGAGCTATATCAAAAACTGAGGCTTTTTTTATCTCATATCCCTTCTTCACGCCGGGTCCAAGAATGCCCAGGATACCTGTAGGTGGAGGCATCCAGTCAGGAAGCTCGTGATTATAGCCTCTGGGTCCAAAATCAAATCCATGGTCTGAAAGTACTATGAGATATGTATTTTTATCCATACGGGATATATACCGTCCGAGTATTTTATCAAGCCAGCTGTAAACAGGCAGAAGAAGTTCTGCGGTCTTTTCATCCAGTTCCTTCCTGAGAGAAGGTTCAAGTCTATGGTTCTTCTGCATTTCTTCCAGTCCCTTCTCTGCAAGATTTGGTGGAAGGAACATTCCTATAAAATGGGTTACAACATCCGGCCACCTGTAGTAAAGGGCAAAGAAATCGTAATTTCCCCTGGTCCATACAAGCTCTCCAACACAATCCACGAATTTTTCCATGCGAATGAAGGCTTTAAAATCCGCTATGACCGGCAACTTTGCAGGATCTTTCCCCCATTTTCTTGCCATAGCAATATAATCAGGAATGCCCATTTTCTGAAGAATTTCTTTGTAATTTCCGGGAACGCATTTCAGCAGCATGTTGAAGTATCTCTCTGGGTAGACGGTATCTCTCAGCTTGAAACGTTCATTTTTCTTCATAAATACGACCTTACGTATGGCGTCTGAGACAAAAATCCCCTTTATATGATCAGGAGGATAGGAAACATACCAGTTTATCACAGCTGAAGACTTTTCGTATTCATTCAATATCTCCCAGATAGCAGGAACTCTTCTCTCTGAGTTATTGTACGGAACTTTTATTCCCTTTCTCTGCACATACAACCAGTCTATTATCCCGTGCTTCTCCATAGTCTGGCCAGTGGAGATGGTGGTCCAGATTACAGCGGACAGTGTGGGCTTCATAGACTTTAGCCTTGCCCATGCCCCATTTTCCCGGAGGAATTTAAAATTCGGAAGATGACCTTTCTCGATTAAAGGTTCTATAAAGTCCCAGTCAGCACCATCAAATCCTATAACAATTACCTTTGTTTTCCCCTTCTTCCCGCTGCAGAAGGGCAGGGACAGAACAATCCCTGCTACAATTAATAGAACAGCAAACTTCCTCAACCTTTTACTTCCGCTTCCTCTTCTTTCCTTTCCCTTTCTTCTTCTCCTTCCAGCGTCTTATAGAACTGGAATCCAGTTCCAGCCGGAACAATTCTTCCAAGGATTACGTTTTCCTTTATTCCTCTGAGATGGTCTACCTTGCCATGAATTGCAGCTTCAGCAAGCACCTTTGATGTTTCCTGGAAGGAAGCTGCAGAAATAAAGCTCGGAGAATTAAGGGCGGCCCTCGAAATACCAAGCAGATGTGGTTTTCCTCTGGCGGGCTTTTTCCCCTCGGCAAGCATCTTCTCGTTAACCTTCTGAAATTCGTACTTGTCTATTATCTGACCAACTATAAAGTCTGTATCACCCACATCTTCTATAATTACCCATCTCAACATCTGCCTGATTATAACTTCAATGTGTTTGTCGTGAATTTTAACACCCTGAGGTCTGTAAACCTTCTGAACTTCCTTAAGCAAATACTGAGCCAGTTCCTTTTCACCGAGAACGTTAAGGATATCTCTCGGGTCGACGTGTCCCTCAATAAGCGGATCACCTGCTCTGACTCTATCGCCATCATGAACTATAATGTGTACTCCCTTGGGTATCTTATATGACCTTTCCTCTTTGGTCGCTTCAGAAACCACCTTGATCACTCTCTGAGCAGCCTTGGTTTTCTTCTCTTCAAATTTAACGATTCCATCTATCTCTGAAATTATTGCCGGATTCTTGGGATGACGGGCTTCGAAAAGCTCTTCTGCCCTGGGAAGACCCTCGGTAATATCCTTGGTAGTGGCAATATCCTTGAGCTTTTTAACAAGGATCGTGCCCGGATATACTTTATCCCCTTCGTTGACTATCAGATGAGAATCAACTGGCAGCAGATATGTTTTAAGAACCTTGCCCTTTTCATCCACAATGTGTATCTGGGGTTCCAGCTGCCTTCTCTTGGTTTCATCAAGGGGAAGGATTATCATTCTCTGAATCTTTCCTGTTATCTCATCCCTTTCTTCTACAAGGGTATCTTCGTTTATGTCCACGAACTTCACATAGCCTTCCACTTCAGCGATTATGGAGCTGGTGTAAGGATCCCACTCTGCAATGGGATCTCCCTTATGCACTTTCTGGCCATCCTTCACAAAGAGTTTTGAGCCGTGAACTATATTGTAATGGACCCTTTCCCTTCCCTTATGGTCGAGAAGTATTATCTTTCCAAGCCTTGTAACTACGATAAGGTTGCCTTCGGGGTCTACAACTGTCTTGAGATCCTGGAACTTAACTGTTCCGTCAATTTTTGCCACATGGCGATTCTGACCCTCTCCCTTCTTTGCGATTCCGCCCGTATGGAAGGTTCTCATGGTTAACTGAGTTCCCGGCTCTCCTATGGACTGGGCGGCAATTATACCCACCGCTTCTCCTAACTCTACGAGTCCGCCTGTAGCCATGTTTCTACCATAGCACTTCTGACAAATTCCATGTTCTGCCTGACAGGTGAGCACCGTCCTTACCCTTACCCTTTCTATTCCTGCCTCTATTATCCATCTTGCCTTGGTTTCGTCTATTTCTTCACCCTCTTTAACTATTATCTCTCCAGTCTCAGGATCCTTTATGTCCTCCATCGAAATTCTTCCCAGGATCCTGTCTTCGAGGGGTTCTATTATCTTTCCATTCTCTTCAATATCTGTAAGCTCCAGTCCATCTATGGTTCCACAATCCTCCGTTGTAATGGTCACATCCTGGGCTACATCCACTATCCTCCTGGTCAGATAACCGGACTTGGAGGTCTTCAGTGCGGTATCAGCCAATCCCTTCCTGGCACCATGGGTTGATATAAAGTACTGAGCAACAGAAAGTCCCTCACGGAAATTACTTGTAATGGGTGTTTCTATAACCTCACCTGAGGGTTTCGCCATAAGTCCACGTATTCCGGCCAGCTGACTGATCTGGTCCTTACTACCCCTGGCTCCGGTCTCAGACATCAGATAAAGTGGGTTGATTTTACCCTTCTTACTGTCTTCGGCCATAGCCTCGAACATCCTGTTTCTGATCTTTTCGGTAACCTCATGCCAGATATCAGAAAGTTTATTCAGCCTTTCCCCCTTGGTGATTGAACCTTCAAGATATTCTGCCTCAACCTTCATAACTTCCTTCTGCGCCTTGGAAACAAGCTTTTCCTTTTCGGGGGGAACGATCATGTCATCTATTCCAATGGAAATTCCGCTTATGGTAGCGTATTTAAAGCCTATTTCCTTGAGGCGATCGAGGAGGTCAACTGTAAAATCAAGGCCAAAACGCAGATAGGAATAATATATTAGATTTGCTATTCCCTTCTTCTTAAGAAAGCCATTGATAAAGGGCATCCCTTCTGGCATGGCATCGTTAAAGATAACCCTGCCCACTGTGGTTGTAATTAACTGGGATTTTACGTTCTGAAGTCTTGTATTTAGAACGTCCTGATCATCCTCCACATTGGCTGTAAGGTCAAGATATTCTCCTGTGTAACGCAGATATATCGGGGCATTCAGATGAACCTTGCCAAGATCATAAGCAAGGAGAACTTCATAAATAGAGTTAAAGCTCTTGCCGGCACCCTTAACATTGGGCCTTTCAAGGGTAAGATAGGAAATTCCAAGAACCATATCCTGGGTGGGGGTGGCAAGCGGCTTTCCATGAGCAGGTGAAAGTATGTTTCTGGAGGAAAGCATGAGCAAAAGGGATTCTGCCTGGGCCTCCATAGAGATGGGTACGTGAACTGCCATCTGGTCACCGTCGAAGTCTGCATTAAAAGCAGGGCACACGAGGGGATGAATTCTTATGGCTTTACCCTCTATAAGCACAGGCTCAAAGGCCTGAATGCCAAGCCTGTGAAGGGTTGGGGCACGGTTTAAAAGTATGGGATGTTCTCTTACCACCTCATCAAGGGCGTCCCAGACCTCAGGTCTCTCCTGTTCTATCCATTCCTCAGCTACCTTCACAGTGGTCACCAGCCCATCCTTTTCAAGTTTATGAGCTATAAAGGGTTTGAAAAGCTCAAGGGCCATTTTCTTGGGAAGACCTGCCTGATGAAGTTTGAGTTCAGGTCCAACCACTATGACAGACCTTCCGGAGAAATCCACCCTTTTTCCAAGGAGGTTCTGACGGAATCTTCCCTGTTTTCCCCTGAGGTTATCGCTTAAGGACTTAAATGGCTTTCTATGCTGGTTGGTCTGCGGTCTTGTCAGCTTGGAATTATCAAAGAGGGCATCCACCGCCTGCTGTAGAAGCCTTTTCTCATTCCTGAGAATAAGCTCCGGAGAATTAGCGTCTATCATCTTCTTGAGCCTGTTATTTCTGTTTATTACCCTCTTGTAAAGTTCGTTAAGGTCAGCATTTCCGAACCTTCCTCCATCAAGCTTTACCAGGGGACGCAGGTCAGGGGGAAGCACGGGGATAACATCCATTATCATCCATTCAGGCTTCACTCCGCTTTCATTAAATCCCTTAAGGAGGGAAAGCCTTTTGGAAATCTTCTTCAGCTTCTGCTGGTTTTTCTCCTTAAGCATGGCCTCGCGAAGCTTTTCAACTTCCTCCTCCACGTTCACAGCAGCAAGGAGTTCCTTTAGAGCTTCTGCTCCCATTCCAACTCTGAAGGATTCGGGATCCCCACCGGCCTCTATAACCTTCTGGGTAACCTGTTCAAGTTCGTCTTCTGTAAGGGTCTGCTTGTACTTCAGTCCGGTTAATTTGGGGTCTCCTGGATCAAGAACCACATACTTATCGTAAACAACTATCCTTTCTATTTCCTTTCCAGGAATATCGAGTACCAATCCTATTCTGCTTGGGGGCCCCTTATAATACCAGATATGGGCAACAGGGGCTGCGAGTTCTATATGTCCGAGTCTTTCCCTTCTTACTTCCTTTACTGTTACCTCAACGCCACATTTTTCACAAATTGTGCCCTTATGCTTCTTCTTTTTATATTTCCCGCAAAGGCACTGATAATCCTGGATGGGCCCGAATATCCTGGCGCAGAAGAGCCCATCCCTTTCGGGTTTATGGGTTCTATAGTTTATTGTTTCGGGTTTCTTTACTTCCCCGTAGGACCAGTTTCTTATGTCTTCGGGAGATGCCAATCTTATCTTAATGGCATCAAAGTCCATTATGGTCATCTCCCTGAGCTGTAAGCCCTTTTTCATGCCCCTCCTCCCTTTAAATCTTTATATCCAATTTTCTTTTCCGCCTTCTTTTCCGTACAGAAAGAAGGTCCACATCTATACCCAGAGCCTGAAGTTCTCTGACTATTACATTAACCGAGGATGGGAGACCGGGTGTAAATGTAAGTTTTCCATTTATTATTCCTTCATAGAGCTTTTCCCTTCCCTTAACGTCATCGGACTTTGCCGTCAGCATCTCATGGAGGGCAAAGGCAGCACCATAGGCTTCCAGCGCCCAGACTTCCATCTCTCCAAGACGCTGACCTCCAAACCTCGCCTTTCCCCCAAGGGGCTGACGGGTAACAAGTGCGTATGGTCCGGTGGAACGGGCGTGAATTTTATCATCCACAAGGTGATTCAGTTTCATCATGTACATATAACCCACAGTTGCTTCTTCCATGAAATCTTCGCCGGTTCTTCCATCTCTGAGTTTTATCTTTCCGTTTCTGGGAAGACCTGCCTGAGCGAGAAGGTCCTTTATTTCTTCCTCTGATGCTCCATCAAACACTGGAGTGGATATATAAATGCCAAGGGCCTTGGCTGCCCACCCCAGATGGGTCTCAAGTATCTGCCCCACATTCATACGGGAAGGAACTCCAAGAGGATTAAGAACCACATCCACAGGGGTACCATCGGGAAGGAACGGCATATCTTCCTCGGGAAGGATTATTGAAACAACCCCTTTATTACCGTGTCTTCCGGACATTTTATCCCCGATCTGTATCTTCCTCTTGGAGGCGATATACACCTTGGCAACCTTTCTTACTCCAGCAGGCAAATCCTCTCCTGCCTTTATCAACCTGATCTTCTCTTCCAGAGCCTCCTTGAGACCTATAATCTGGCGTTCAACCTTTTCCTCTATATCTGCAATTATTCTCTCTCTTTCTGGATTGGGTTTAAGCTTGAGCTTTTTGATGTAGTAGAAGGGAAGTTTATCCAGAATTTCGCCATCGAGTTTTGTACCCTTTTTAAGAAGAACCTTATTGGTAGTAGCATCAATGAGATTGGCCTGAATTTCTTCTCCTCTGATGATTTCCTTTATTCGACGTTCCTTCTCCATCTGAAGAATTCTGATTTCGTCTTCAAGGTTCTTTTTCAACTTGGAAATCTCCATTTCCTCAATGGCTTTAGCCCTTTCGTCCTTTTCTCCGCCTCTTCTGGTAAAGAGTTTAACGTCTATTACAACTCCTTCTGTTCCAGGAGGACATCTAAGGGATTCGTCCTTCTTATCAAGCGCCTTTTCGCCAAATATGGCAATTATAAGTTTCTCTTCCGGTGTTAGCTGAGTTTCTTCCTTGGGGGCAACCTTTCCCACCAGAATATCACCTGGCTTTACCTTGGTTCCTATCCTGACAATTCCTGAAGCATCCAGATTTTTAAGTTTGGATTCCGGCACCTCTGGAATTTCCCTTGTGAATTCCTCTGGTCCCAGTTTTGTATCCCTTGCCTCTACTGTGAACTCCTCGATGTGGATGGAAGTGTAAACATCCTCTTTGACAAGCCTTTCGCTTATGACTATGGCGTCTTCGTAGTTGTATCCCCTCCATGGCATAAATGCAACAAGCACGTTCCTGCCAAGGGCAAGTTCTCCCTGCTCAGTAGCAGGACCATCAGCTATAACCTGACCTTTCCTCACGTATTGTCCCTTCTTAACTATCGGCTTCTGATTTATCGTTGTCTTGGAATTGGACCTTTTGTATTTCTTCAACGTATAAAGATCAGCTCCTATGTCATGTTTCTCCAGCTCCTCACCTGTAACTCTGATAATGATCCTTTCGCCATCCACATGTTCAACAACACCACTCCTTTTTGCAATGATTGTAGCCCCTGAATCTCTTGCAACAACCTTCTCCATTCCTGTACCCACAATAGGTGCCTCTGGTTTAACAAGAGGAACCGCCTGTCTTTGCATATTGGAGCCCATAAGAGCCCTGTTAGCATCGTCATGTTCAAGGAATGGAATAAGGGAAGCAGCGACCGAAACAACCTGCACTGGAGCAAGGTCTACAAAGTCAACCTCTTCTCTCTTTATAATTTTGAATTCCCCGAATTTCCTTCCACTTACATATTCATCCAGAAGTTCTCCCTTCTCGTTTATCCTGACATTAGCCTGAGCTATATTGTACTTTCTCTCTTCCCAGACAGTAAGATAAAAGAGGTAGGGTTTAAACCTGGGGGGTGTTTTCCCCTTAGATTTAAGTTTGTTTACAACGGGGATAAGTTCGTCTTCTTTTACCCTGTCTCCGATCTTATAATCTGAATCTCCGGGGTGAGTTATTTCGTAGTAATTTATTATTCTACCGTTTTCTACCTTTCTATAAGGGGTCTCAATGAATCCATATTCATTGACCCTGGCATAGGTGGTTAGAGAAACTATAAGTCCTATATTCTGACCTTCCGGTGTTTCTATAGGACATATCCTCCCATAATGAGAGGAATGGACGTCTCTCACCTCAAATCCAGAGGTCTTTCTCTTGAGACCTCCAGGACCCAGGGCAGATAACCTTCTCTTATGGGTTATCTCACTCAGAGGATTGGTTTGATCCATAAACTGTGAGAGCTGCGAGGTGGTAAAGTAATCCATAAGATAAGCCATAGCTGGTCTTGGAGTAACAACATCTGCCGGCGTCATCTGTAGAGGATCAGGGAATGTGGTAAGTTTGTCCACAAGGGTTCTCTCCATCCTCTTTAGCCCCATTCTGAAGGCATTTTCCACCTGTTCTCCCACAGGTCTTACCCTTCTGTTAGCGAGACTATCGATATCGTCAAGGTAATAAACAGAATCCCAGCGACCTTTCCTCTGACGGAGTTTCAGCAGATACTTGATTATTGCTATGTAATCGTCAAGGCTCAGCAACGGATCATCCAGTGGAGAATTAAGTCCCAGTCTTATATTTACCTTATATTTACCAACCCTCTGGAAATGGAATCTCTGAGGATCAAGGAAAAGGGAACGAAAATACGCCCTTGCACTTTCCTTCGTGGGGGTTTCTCCGGGACGAAGTCTCTTAAATATTTCGATAAAGGCACTTACCCTGTCAAAGGCCTTATCCTTGGATAGAGTGGTGGAAATCAGATGATCAAGCTCGTCTTTGTGGGGGAAGAAAACCTTGAAGGGTTTTCCCAGCTTTGA
>JAMOUL010000088.1 GCA_027062035.1 Candidatus Aminicenantota bacterium
GGCTGCAGGTAATGAGCCCCTTGGGGATCTGGAGGCCCTGGAAGTCCAGATAAGGGAAATAAGATCTCTCCTTTCCGATCTGAGATTGGACCCGGAGAAGGTGGCGATAGATTCTCATCCCCTTTATCTTAGCAGAAAAATCGCAGAGGATTTCGACCTTCCGGTGATAGAAGTCCAGCACCATAGGGCTCATATTTCATCTCTCCTTGCTGAAGCCGGGGAAACAGGTAAGGTAATCGGGATATCCATGGATGGTACTGGATACGGAGACGATGGGGCAATATGGGGGGGAGAATTCTTTGTGGGGGACATGTTCGAACTGGAAAGGGTGGGTCACATTAAATATTTCTTCCTCCAGGGAGGTGACAGGGCAGCGAAGGAGACCTGGAGACCGGCCCTTGCTGTTCTGGACCGGATTGCACCTGAAGTTTCAGAAAAGATTGCGAAGCAACTGGGTGACAGAGCAATTATGGTTCTTTCGGCTATAAGAAAAGGTCTTGCAGGGGTCTTTTCTTCGAGTGCAGGTCGTATTTTCGATGGGGCTGCCTTTCTGATTCTTGGCATAAAGGAAAATTCCTTTGAAGCCGAGGCCCCTATCTCCCTGGAAAGGTCAGCGGAGAAAAACGAACGCGCCTATAAATTCGACATTTCAGTGGAAAATGGCGGTATCCTGCTTGATCCGGCACCTGTTTTTTTGGAAATCATAGAAGATGAAAGACCACCTTCCCTTAAAGCGTATTCTTTCCATTATGGATTGGCGAAGGGAATAATAGAGGTTGTTAGAATACTAAGGGATAGATTCAGTATAAACAAAGTTGCAATGAGTGGAGGCGTTTTTCAGAACAAGCTCCTTACCGGTATTCTCAGGGAGGGGCTTAAGGAAGAGGGCTTTTACCCGTTGTTTCACGAAAGATTGCCTGCCCATGATGGAAACATAGCCCTGGGACAGGCAGTTATTGCATCCAGGAGGTAAGAGATGTGTCTGGCAGTACCCATGAAGCTTATAAAAAGGGATGGAGATAAAGGAATCGTTCTATCCATGGGAGTGGAAAGGGAAGTTTCTCTGGCTCTCCTTCCGGAAGCTCAGGAGGGAGACTGGTTGATAGTCCATGCAGGATTTGCCATAGAAAGGCTGGATGAGGAGGAGGCGAAAGAGAATCTTAAATTGCTGGAGGAAATGTGGAATTCGTAAATCAGTTCAGAGACGCTGAGATAGTGAAAAAGCTTAGAAAAAGACTGGACGAATTTCACTTCACCGAAGAGGTGAAGATTATGGAGGTTTGCGGCACCCATACCATGCAGATTCACCGGTTCGGGATTCATCAAATGCTTCCAGAGAATGTAAAGCTCATTTCCGGACCCGGCTGTCCTGTTTGTGTAACCCCCAATTCATATATAGACTTTGCCATTGAGCTTGCAAAGAAGGGAGTAATGATAACCACCTTCGGGGATATGATCAGGGTTCCGGGATCGCGTTCCAGCCTGGAAAGGGCGAGGGCAGAGGGAGCAAATGTAAGAGTGGTTTACTCGCCTATGGATGCTCTGGAGCTTGCAGGAAAGGGAGAGGAAGAGGTGGTTTTTCTTGCTATAGGATTTGAAACCACTGCACCTACAATAGCCGCTACAGTAAAAAAAGCAAAGGACGAAGGGATTAAGAACTTCAGTGTTTTATCCGGAGGCAAACTTGTTCCTCCAGCTCTGGTGGCCCTTTCACAGGACCCGGAGCTTAAAATTTCCGGGTTTCTATTGCCCGGGCATGTGAGCGTCATAATTGGAAAAAAGGCTTATCTTTTTTTGAAGGATTACAGAAAGCCAGGAGTAATTTCAGGCTTTGAGCCGGTGGATATTTTACATTCCATTATTGCACTTCTTGAAATGATTGAAAGAGAAGAACCGGACATTATAAATAACTATAAAAGGGCTGTGCGGGACCAGGGGAACCTCGTTGCACAGAGGGTAATGGAAGAGGTTTTTGAACCGGCAGATTCTGAGTGGAGAGGCATAGGAGAGATTCCAGCCAGTGGGCTTGTCCTGTCCGAACCTTACAGGGATATGGAAGCCATGAATCGATTTTCAGTGGAGATTCCACCGCCTGAAGAGCATCCTGGATGCCGCTGCGGGGATGTGCTGAAGGGAGTTTTAAATCCGCCGGAGTGCCCTCTCTTCGGGAAAGTTTGCACTCCTGAAAACCCCATAGGTCCCTGCATGGTTTCATCGGAGGGAAGTTGCAGTGCGTGGTACAAATATGGATAGGATAACCCTTGCCCACGGTGGCGGAGGGAAAAAGACCGAGGATTTGATAAGAAGCATCTTTCAGAAGTATCTTAACGATCCGGTTCTCAGCGAAATGGATGACGGAGCTCGCCTCGGAGAACTTGTATTTTCCACGGATAGTTTTGTGGTTAACCCCCTTTTCTTTCCCGGTGGAGATATTGGAAGACTGGCCATAGCAGGAACTGTCAATGATGTTGCTGTAATGGGGGCTGAGCCTCAATATCTTTCGCTGGGATTTATAATCGAGGAGGGATTTCCTCTTTCCAGTCTCGAGAGAATACTTTCATCCATACAGAAAACTGCTGAAGAGGCAGGGGTTCGTATAGTGACAGGTGATACAAAGGTGGTGGAAAGGGGAAAGGCAGATGGAATTTATATAAATTCCTCAGGGATAGGCAGGCTGGTAACGGACCCTTCCCCTGATAGGACAAGAATAGAGCCAGGGGACCTGATTTTAATAAATGGGGAGATAGGACTTCATGGTACAGCCATTCTGGTTGCAAGGGAAGAACTGGGTATAAAGGCGGAAATAAAAAGCGATGTGGCGCCCCTGTGGCCTTTAATAAGGGAACTACTTTCACCGGAGATTAAGTTTATGAGGGACCCAACCAGAGGAGGACTTGCTGCGCTGGTGAATGAAACTGTTGAAGGGATGAAATTCGGGGTAAAAATATGGGAGGAGAATCTGCCAGTCTCAGAGGAGGTTATGGGAATCTGCGAGGTTCTTGGTTTCGACCCTCTCCAGCTTGCGAATGAAGGAAAGGTGGTACTCTTTGTAAAGAGGGATTACGCTGAAAAGGTCCTT
>JAMOUL010000089.1 GCA_027062035.1 Candidatus Aminicenantota bacterium
AAATCCAGACTGGTGGTCTTGTAAAGGATATAAGCGGAATCGAATCTGCGGAACCTGTGGGCTTTCAATTCGGGATTGTCCACCTCTCCCACATAGACCATGTCCGGCTTTTCCCTGTCAAGCAGGATTTCCAGATTCTCCTTAATCCTCTCAATAAGTTCATCGTCGAGATAACCGGTGATGGCAAAGTCGGAATTAATCTTCTGACGATATTCCTTTTCCACTTCGAAAAGGGAACGGACGGCTTTATATCCGAAGAATCCAAGCACTCCGAGAATCAAAGCCTTGAGAAACTTTCTCATAATGCACCTCCCTTGTCAAAATTTTATAGCGGATTGCAGATGGTTTCGGTAAGGGAGTAAGTTGGAAATTTGGAAAAAGGGTTTTGAGAGGGTACACAAAGTATTGATTCATTTGAAGTATTACTGTTCTGAGTGATAAAAAGGAGAGATTTGATTTCTTGTTGAATTAGTCTTTAAAATTAAATAAGCCTCTTTATAAAAACAATGAGGGAATTAGAAAATAAATGGAGGTAATAAAATGGAAGAGAGAAGGTATAGAATAAGGATAAACTTGCAAAGTGGTGAAATAGAGGTTGAAGGTGATAAGGAATTTGTAAAAGAGGAGATAAAAATTCTTATAAATGAAGTGACCAATATCTTTGGGAAACTATCTAATAAGGGAAGAATGGAAGCTGATGAAAAAGTAGATACTTATAATAAACATAAATCTATAAAAGAAAATTTACCATATGAATCATTTGCCGAATTTTATAAAATCATAAGCCCGGAGAAAGGACTAGATAAAATATTGCTGGCAGCTTATTGGTTAGATATTAAAGAAGGTATGGAAGAAATAAGACCTAAGGATGTGGAAAATTTATTGAAAAATGCACGTGTTACTCCCCCAGCATCTATTGCAAGAGACATGGGAATCCTTGCTGGTGGGCAAAAAGCAGTATTAATTAAACTTAAGAGGGGAGCATATAAAGTAAGTAATACCGGTAGGGAAGAAGTAGAAAGGCTATTGAAAGAGGCATTAGAGAAAGATAATGAATAAAATAATTATCGAAATATTATATGATCAGGTGCCAGAAGATTTGTTGGAAAAGTTAAATGACATTTATACTAAATTAAAGCAAAATTTTTGGTTAGGAAAAGATGAAGAATGCATAGAAAAGGTTGGAAAGTTTGTGGAAATTATAATAAGAATATTGGAACATATAACTTTAGGTAAGTACACCCCTCTTGAAGATAATCTTAAAGTGTCTGAAACCCTCAGAAATTTTGAAAATCTTCCCAGGCAAAATTTTCCAGAATCTATACGAATTATGATTCCAAGAGTTCTTTATTCATTATACACTTTTCGCAGCAAAAGAGGTGGAGCTCATATCAAAGAGGTCAATCCAAATCATATAGATGCAACTTATATTATTTCAGCGTCTGATTGGGTAATAGCTGAACTTATAAGACTATATCACACAAGAAACGTAGATGAAATAGAAATAATAATAAATTCAATAGTGGATAGGAAAATTCCTATATTAGAAGAATTTGGGGATGATTTAAAGATTTTGGACCCTTCTCTTTCGGTACCTGACAAAATTTTGGTAATCCTTTATAAAAAATACCCTAACGCGGTATCAACTGATGAATTGAAGAGATGGATCAAAACTAAAAGCCGAACACATATAAGCACTGCGCTAAAAAGATTAGATGACAATGGATTTATTTATAGAAAAGACAAACAAAATATATTAACTCGTAAGGGAATTATTTACGTAGAGAATAAATTTAAGGAAAAACTTTACAAATAGCGTTGCTGAGTCCAATAACTGTATTTGTTAATTGTTATTAGTTATTTTTATTTCCTTGAGTTTAAGTAGTAAGATCTACCTGCTCAACGCTTAGCAGATAGGCATGTAGTTCGCTAATGATTATATGGATATAGTGAAATTTTTCACATTATTTTTGAAGTTCTATCAAAACTCCCTTTTCAGCGGGCGTTTTATGAGTCGCTTTATTCCTTCCTGAACGGATAGTTTTCCTTCCAGTATGGCTCTTACCATGAAGAGGATGGGCATGTCCACTCCCAGTTTTTCTGCCAGTCTGGAACCGTATATGGTGGTGTTTATGCCTTCTGCCACCATGTTCCGCCTTCTCAATTCTTCCATTATTTCGTCCAGACTCTTGCCCAGTCCCAGATTATACCCCACGAAGTGGTTCCGCGAATTGACAGAGAAGGAGGTTGCCACTAAGTCCCCCACCCCTGCAAGCCCCGCGAAGGTTCTGGAATCGGCTCCCATCTTCTCCCCGAGGCGCATCATTTCCGCAAGGGCGCGGGTGATGAGGGAGGCGCGGGCGTTGATTCCCAGTTCGAGGGCTTCGATTATTCCGCTGGCAATGGCATAGACGTTCTTCAGGGCTCCGCCGATTTCCACTCCGATTACGTCCCTGCTCACGTAGGGCCTGAAGTAATCGGTGAAGAAAGCTTCCTGAAGGGTTCTTGCGAGGGATTCATCCTGCGAGGCGATGACGGTGGAGGCGGGTTTGTGCTGCGCTATTTCTATGGCGATATTGGGACCGGACAGGACGGCGTAGGGTGTATCCACATGCTCCATGAGAATCTGGTTCATGAATCGCAGTTTGCTGTCTATTCCCTTCGTGGCGATGAGGACGGGGGGCACCTTCAGGTTCCGAATCCGCATCACCGTCTCTTCGAAGGCGAAGGAAGGCACCACGATTAAAACGTGGTCAAAGTCTTCCAGTTCTTCTATTCGGGTGGTAAATGTGATGGACTGTGGGATGGGGATATTCTTTTCGATGCGCTCCTTCTCCAGCCGCTCCTTCTTCTGCGGACTGCGGACGAAAACCCGGACGTCGTGCCCGTTTTCAGCCAGAATCTTCGAAAGGGTCAATCCCCACGATCCAGATCCAATGGTGAAGAACTTCATTGTGCCAGCTCCCTGTAAATCATCTTCGCCAGCTGGATAATCATTATCTCCGTAGTGCCGGCTCCGATATCCATCAGTTTGGCATCCCGCATCAGCCTTTCC
>JAMOUL010000090.1 GCA_027062035.1 Candidatus Aminicenantota bacterium
TTTATGTGGGCTGGAATTCCCACAATCTCTTTTTCTGCTTATGGACTTCCCCTCGGGTTCAGCAATTATCATAAAAGCACAGACAGACCAGAGTATATAACTCCTGAAATTATGGAGGATTTAGCACAGCTTCTTTATATGGCAATAATTAAGATGTGAATTTACCAAATAATCTAAGAACGATTTATTCTCGTCTTTAAATTTCTGTCGGTTAATCTTCTATAAATTATCTCGATTAGAAATGAAGCAATTAAAACAGAAAAAAGAGCAAGTAGAGTAACTGGTGAATGATGAAGCAGGTATATAAAAAGAACAATAAAGGAAGCGAAACAACCTAAAATGGATAGCCATATCATAATTAAATTTGCTCCGGTTTCCCTGTAAAGATATAGGTGACTTATATTTACAGCTGCGTATATTATGAGAAATGCCGCACTTCCCATCATGGCGATTCCAGCAAGGTCGAATATGTTTGTAAAGAGGATGACAAAACCTGCTGTTATAAAGAGACCTTCTATGCTTCGATTCCATACTTTTCTTTCAAAAAATTCTGGTAGTTCCCCTTCTTTGGCAATCATATAACTTACGTTGGCTCCACCGTACAGAGTGGCGTTTATTGCAGAAGATGTGGAAAAGAGAGCTGCAATGGCAATAATTTTAAAACCTATTGTTCCAAGGAATGGTTTCGCTGCTTCTGCCATTGCATAATCCCTGGCTCTTATTATTTCAGGTATGGTCAAATTGCCTACCACTGCAAGGGAAACCGCCACATATATACCTATTACTATCAATACACTCATATATAACGCCTTCGGTAGAGTAGAGGCAGGATTTGCCATATCCTCAGCTGCATTGGTAATTAAGCCAAAACCTTCGTATGCCAGAAATACAACAGCTGCTGCAAAAAGTATATTATCTACCCCTGGCCAGTGAGAAGGAGAAAGAAGCTGGGGTTTTGCATAAAATAGACCAATTAAGGAGAAAAGTAACAGGATTGTTACCTTAACTCCCACTATGAAGAGTTCCGAACTGCCAACCGCTTTTGAACCTATGAAGTTGATCAGAGTAAAAACTAAAATTATTAGTGTAGCTAAAATATTTATCCAGTATTGAGGTGCGCCTGGAAAAAATGTTAAAGCATAAGCGCCAAATGCTTTAGCATAGAGTGAAAGAGCAAAGATGTAACCTATCCATAAAAGTATGTTAAATCCCCCGCTGAGAATTCCATCTCCAAAACCCTGGATAAGAAATTCTACAGGGCCTCCTGCTGATGGGAATTTAATTCCTAATTTAGCATAAGAGTAGGTACTGAGAAGCGCAATAATTCCTGCAATTATAAAGGAGATATATACTGCATTTCCTGCAATTTCACCGGCTGTTCCAAGAATAGAGAAAATTCCAGCTCCAACCATACCACCGATCCCGATAGATATTGCTGACCATAAGCCAAGGCTTTTCCTGTTTTTTCCCATTTTATACTCCTCTCATTCAGGTTGAATTATAAATGTTCTATAATGATAAGGTCAAAAGGACTTCATTTTTAGATTTTTTTCTGGTAAGCAATTAAAATATCATTATGAAGTCGACGAAATTTTTAGCTTTTATTTTACTTCTCGGCTTTACCTTCAGTTCTTCTTCTCCTTATAAAGAGTTTGATAGTATATTTAACCGGAGCCAGAATCTGGAAGAACAGGTAAAGTCCCTGGCGCAGTTAATAAGGAGGTATCCATATTTTTATCACCCGTATCTTTCTCTGGCAAGTATTCTTGCCTATGACAATAATGGTAGGATGGAATTTCCTTCGTTTCCAGAAAACTCTTTCCAGTACAATTATTTGAGATTTCTTTATTACAGAGCCCTTGAAAATGATAAATATATGCTATATATCAAACGTTTGTCGGAAAAGATTCCCTTCAATCCATTCATAATATACAGCCTCGCAGACAGCGGATGGGTATTTAATAAGTGCACGGGTTGTGACAAAGTTGTAGTCCAGTTTATTAACCAATCTGTTAATAAACTTCCACAACTTGAGCTCACTCTCAAACTTTACGAAAGATATAAAGATTCACCCTCCCTTGAGACCAGATTGTTCTTTTTCTACTGGGCTGCAAATGTACTCCTTATTAACAGAAAACCAGAAGAAGCAATGAAGATAATAAAGAATTATGAAGCAAACCGAAAGGTTGACTTTGATGCATATCTTATTTATTACCTTTACCATTTTTACAGTGCAACAGAGAAAAATCCCGAAAATAGATTGAAATACGCCCTGATGGCCAGGGAGGCTGCGAAAAAATATCATTTTACACACTTTTATTATCTGTTTCACAGGATGGCCGGGGTGTCCTATGGAAAACTTGGGGAGTTCGACAGGGCTCTGAAATGCTTTGATGAAGCTTTAAGTTTTTACAGAAGATACAATAAAGTAAAGGGTATGGAGGAGACACTTACTGCCCGGGGGTTTTTATATTATGAAAACGGACTATACGAAAACGCAAAGAAAGATTTCGAAGAGGTATTGAAATTAACCAGGAACAAACCTTCATATAGAAGGGCTTATGCTCTCTCTCTGCTCGCTTTGATAGAGGGTAAACTCGGCCATTATAAAAAGGCGGAAGAATTGGCAAAAAGGGGGATGGAAGAAGCCCAGAAAATGAGCTTTCCCATAGCTTATTATTCTTCCAAACTTGCTTTAGCCAGGGCAAAAATAGGAGTTGGGGAAATTAGCCAGGCCATAAGTATTCTGGAAACCATGTTTCAAAAGGGAAAAATTTCGGGTGACAAAGGAGTAATGTTTTCTGCTCTTTCTGGACTGATCGAGGCATACGAGAAAAAGAGGGATTACGAAAGGGTTGAGCACTATGCAAGGGAAGCGTTGAAGATGAGCAAATCCCCCAGGGACTTAATGAAATATAATTACAAAATTTATAAAGCCATGGAACTTAATCCTTCCAGAAAATTTCCTCTCGGTTATATTTACTTTGTTATCGCTTCCTATCCTTATATAAAGGAAGCTCATTCGATTGCTGCTTCCATGAAAGTGGATGAGTTGCCTTCAAGGGAAGAACGGTATAGGTTTTTGAAAAGTAAGTTCGATATTTTTTCGGATTATGCCAGGGCATCCCAGAGATTAATTTATGTATCGCTGTTTCTTGTAATTCTATTTATTTTAATAGTCTATTTATTTATCGCGATAATAAGAAGCGTGAAGAAAAGAAGAGCTTCTCTAATAGGGCCATATAGAATAGAAAGCAAAATAGGTGGTGGGGGAATGGGGGTAGTTTATAAGGCTAAGGACCTTAAGACGGGAAGGAGGATCGCTCTAAAAGTTCTGGAAAGAAAAATTTCTCAGGCAGCCGTGCTGAGAAAATTTATAGATGAAGGAAAAATTCTTCGCAAGCTTGACCATCCCAATATTGTAAAGTTTATTGAGAGTGGGGAGCATCAGGGAATCCTTTATATTGCAATGGAATATCTTGAAGGAGAAAGTCTCGAACGTCTGGCAAAAAAGAGCGATGGATTTCCATTCGATCTTGATATAAATCTAAAGATTGCAGAAGAGGTTCTTAAGGCGTTAAGTTATATTCACAGCCAGTCGGTCATTCACAGAGATATAAAACCTTCTAACATCATGGTGGTGGGAGGTGAAAAGGCGTTAAAAGGAGGAATAAGAGAGGGTACAATAAAACTAATGGATTTTGGCATCGCAAAGGAAATAGAGATAGAAATTTACACAACAACAGGGGATATATTCGGTACTCCTTATTATATGCCACCTGAAATGCTTAAAGAAGGAAAAATGGACCACAGAGGAGACATATATTCCTTTGGAGTTACCCTGTACTGGATGATTACAGGAAAAGTTCCATTTTATCACCCCAGCATTTCAAGGATTATTTACCAGATATTAAACGAATACCCGGAAAAGCCCTCTAAATTCACAAGTATTCCAGAATGCGTGGAAAGCATTATAATGAGGTGCATTCAAAAGGAAAAAGATGATAGGTTTCAGACTGCCGATGAAGTCCTTCAGGCGATTCGTAACTGTTACCAGGAGATTTAAAAGGTGTTTTTCTCTCCGCATTTTGATTATCATGGAGTAAAATTATTGTATGAGGAAATTATTATTTCTTATTTTGACAGGATTACTGATGTCTGGCAATGTTAAAATTTTATTCCCGACTTCCGGGGACGTACTTATCTTGGGGAGAGGGCCGTACAGTATAAGCTGGGAGTTTTCAGGATTCGATAAACCATGGAATGTATCACTGGAAATATTTCTCGGAGAAAAATGTCAGCTGGCGTCGAAAGTAGCCCTTACCAATACCACTTATTTCTGGATTCCTGAAAAGAATGTTTGTGCCTCTACGGTTCCTGGCAGGTACCGGATCCTGCTGAAATGGGATAATGGTGAGGCAAAAGGCGGAGAGTTCAAAATTATTCCTCCACCTGTTGAGTTATTTATATATCTTGAACCAGATAAAAAGATCTATGATGCAGGAAAGGAGATAAGGCTATCGTGGAAGGGAAAGAAAGGAACAGGCGTTCTATCTCTGTGGTCAGGAGACAGGGAATTTTGTGTTCTGGAAAGAGACCTGAACATAAGCCGGGGCTTTTATCGTTGGCGGATTACGAGGCAGTGTGGAGGGAAATCCCTCCTTGGAAGGTTTGTTCAATTCAGGATTTACTATGAGGGAAGGGAGATTGCCGAAAGCCATGTTTTCAAAATAGTTGGAGAAATGCCCCGCCCTGGAAGAATATGGTAGTATAATTTTTGTATGAATCCCCGGGTTATTAAAGTAGAAGCCTCTGCCGGTGCAGGGAAAACCTATAAGCTTTCTCGTAGATACATTGACCTTCTGCTTGCAGGAGCCGAGCCTTCTTCCATCCTTGCCATAACCTTTACGAATGATGCTACAGAAGAGATGAAATCCAGGATACTTAAGCTTCTCAAGGAAATGGCACTGAAGGAAAAAAGTAAAAGAGCCGCTGAACTGGTTGATAAACTGATAGGAGATTTTTCAAGGTTCTATGTGAAGACTATAGATTCCTTTATTAGATCAATTATCCTTGCGTCGTCCTATAGACATATGGAAGCCATGCCAACCCTTGAGGTAGCCCATGCAATTCCAGGAATGCTTTTTAGAAAAATAGAAGAGACATTTGAAGAAAATACAGAAGAAGTGAGTGAACTTATAGAAGCTCTGTATGCTGATGGTGTGCTGACTTCCTGGAATATAGAGAGAAAATTAAACGAGGAGCTAAAAATAATCCATGAGATTTATTCAAATAGAAATGTAGAGCTTGAATATGAAGATTTTGATAAGATCTCAGAAGAAGCACGAAGGTTAGAAAAAAACTTCAGGAAACACGTGAAAGAGTTTCTGAAGGAATTTGAGGAATGGATAAACAATAACTCTAAAAATAGCTGGTTACGAAAACTGGATGGACCGATAGAAGATTTAATTAATGCTGTAAAATTCAATAAATGGGTGGAAAAAAGCCCGCCTGAGTGTCAGAAGGCCTTCTATAAGCTTCTGGAGGAGAAAGCTGAACTCATCAGAGAATACTTGAAGAAACATTTTGTCAGTTATGTCAAGGTGTTTCATATCGTCGAGGAAAAAATGAAGGCCGAAGCGGGTAAAAGGGGCATAGTTTTTCTGGAAGAGCTTAACCGAATGGCGGACAGATATCTTGCTCCTGAATCACTCTCTGAACTTATCTTTTACCTTTCAGAGAAGATAGACCATTTTCTTATAGATGAATTTCAGGATACAAACCGCCTTCAGTGGGAGAACCTCAGACTTTTTGTGGAAGAAGCCATATCAAGAGGGGGCAGTCTTTTTATTGTGGGTGATAGCAAGCAGGCTATATATTCCTTCAGAGGCGGAGATTACCGATTGTTTACAGAGTTCTCTCCGAAGGATGTGGGGGCAGGACTGGAAAACCTGGATAGTGAAAGCCTCAAGATGCTCTGGAGAGAGGAGATCCTTATGGAAAATCGCAGAAGCGGAAAGGCTATTGTCGATTTCGTTTCATTTCTTTTTACAGAAAAACTTGAGGAGCTCGTAAATTCCTTCATATCCGCAAAGAAAGAGTCAGATGAACCCGTAGACCTACAGCTTATAAAGAAGGTTTACAAAGATGTTTGCCAGCAACCGGAAACACGGGAGGCAGGTTATGTGGAGATTCGTACATATGATGAGGAAGACAAGGCAGACGTTGTAAAGGCCATAGGAGAAGAGGTTTATTCTATAGTGGAAGACCTTCTTTCACGGGGGTATGGCTTTGGGGATATTGCCATTCTTTTCAGAAAAAATGAAGATGTAAGGAATTTAGCTGGTTATCTTTCCCTGGAAAAGGGGTATCCGGTTATATCGGAGTCTTCTCTTGATATTAGAACAAATCCACTTGTAGAATCAGCCTATAATCTACTGAAGGTATTACATTTTCCCTCCGATGATTCAGCCTTTTATTCCTTTATTCTCGGGGATTTCTTTCAGGAAGAGGAGAAATTTGAGTTCTTGAGGTTTCTTGAGGAACGTGATAGAAATAAACCTCTGTATATTGCGTTCAGGGAAAGATTCGAAGAACTGTGGAAGGAGAAATTTCAAGATCTATTTACCCTTGCAGGTTTCCTTTCCCCTTATGAACTGGCTTCTATGGCAGTTTCCAGATTTAATATATTTGAACGTTTTCCTGAATCAAGTGTCTTCATCCTTCATTTTCTGGAATTGTTAAAGGATTATACAGATTTTTCCGATTTTGAAGAGGATTGGGAGACGGGGGCAGAAGATAGATTTTCTGCGATAATTACAGGCAAAACTAATGCCATTAATCTGCTTACCATTCATAAATCCAAGGGAAGAGAATTTCCGGTTGTAATTGTGCCTTTGCTGGGTGAGAAGAAAATAACCAGAACTCTGGGTAAGAAAATAGTGGATATGAATGGACTTATGAGGGTAAAAAAGAAGGATTTTCTTAAAGATATGTCCCTTTCCGAGTACAAACGGATAATCACGGATGAGGTGCTTTCAGAATTGAACATTATGTATGTTTCCTTTACAAGGGCTATGAGAGAACTCTATGTGCTTACAAAGGAAGGATGGGTGATCAAGCCTGCAGAGTACGGAAAAAAGGGTAGGGGAGAGTACAAAGAAGAGAAGAAGCCGGTTTACATGCATATAAAAACCGGAGTGTGGGATGTAAGATTATCGGAAAGAGGCAAACAACCGGAGTCGTTTGAAGAAAAGATGGGGAATTTTATCCATAGACTCCTTGAATTTTTACCCCAGAATCCCGAGAAGGAGGATTTTGATACTGCAATAAAAATGGCAGAAGCTGATCTCGGATATTCATTTGAAGTGAATGATTTCTGGAAGGTCTTTGAGCTGCCAGCAGTGAAATATGTTTTTAATCAGGAGGGTACCGCACTTTGCGAGAGGGAAATTTCCTTAAATGGGGAAATAATAAAGCCGGACAGAGTGGTTATAACTGACAGTGAAATTCTTCTTTTAGAATATAAGACTGGAAAGAAGGAATCCGAACATCTGGAACAGGTTAAGAGATACAAAGAAGCACTTTCTCATGTCTATCAGAAGCCGGTTAAAGCCTGGCTCGTTTATCTTACAGAAGGAGAGGAGGTTCAGGTATGAAAGGATTCGTTCTCTCCTTTTCTGAAGATCTCATAAAGTTTACAGCTGCGAGAAGTGCCAAATACCCCCCTGAAGAAACAGCGGTAATTCTTCCAACCAGAAGAGCAGCTCTGTACTTAAGGGAAGAGCTTAAGAAATCAAACCGTCTTTTACCCGCAGTTTTTTCCTGGGATGATTTTCTCTACAGGATTTATCTCCTGAATTTTCCCCCTGCTTCCATTCCCTCAAGACCACAGTTATTGTGGACGCTTTATAAAACTTCAGGTGGATGGGATAGTTTCTCAAAATTTATACCCTGGGGGGAGAGGATACTGGGTGCCTTTGAGGAAATGGATATATTTTTGCTTGGAAAAGGAGAATTACGAAACATAGAAGAGCTGGGAAAATTCGAAGAGGGAATAGCAAGACGAATATGGGAAAATATTTCAACCCACAAGGAATCCTTTGAAAGAGAACTTTCAGGAAAGGGCTTTATTACAAGGGGGATGTATTATAAAAAGCTTGCCCTTGCGGATAGTATAGTTGTTCCATGGAAAGTAGTGATAATCAGCGGACTTTCCTTTATTTCAAAGGCGGAATCAGAAATAATAGAGACAATAGAGGCGGAAAAGGAAATAATATTTCAAAGGGAGGGAGACTGGGAAGGACTTTCTGAGCTCGAAAGGCTTATTGACAAAAAGGAATTTGTTGGGGGAAAAAAATCACCGAAAATACACATATACTCTTCTTCAAGTGTTCATGGTGAGGCGGTTAAAGCAGGAGAAATTCTAAAAAAGGTAGAGGAGGTTGCGCTGATACTTCCCGACAACGCTTCTCTCTTTCCTGTTCTTCAGTTTTCGCTTCATGGTGTGGAGAAAGAATTCAACATTTCCATGGGATACCCACTGGAAAAAACTCCTCTTTTTCGGCTTATTGAGATAATAGGAGAACTTCATCAATCCTTTACCGATGGTAGTTTTTCTTTTTTCCCTTACCTTAAACTTGTTTCTCATCCTTACGTAAAGAACCTTCAAATATACACCAATAAGGATGCGATAAGAAAACTGGCTTCCATTTTAAAGAATAAACTAAGGGGAGTTTTCAGATTGACACTGGATAACGTAAGGGAGTTGGTTCCTGAACTCAATGAAGATGTGGAGAAATTTCATGAAATCTTTATCAACAGTCTGATGGATGTGAAAACACCCGGGCAACTGGCAGGTAAATTGAGAGTAATAATAGAGCAAATAAAAGATTTCAGCCCTGCTTCAAATAACAGAATTTTCAAACTCTCCTATTATGCAATTTTGCAAAGTATTGAAGAGATTGAAAAGGCAGAATTTTCAAACTTCCAATTTCCAGGGGATGAGCTTTTTATGATCTTTTCACAGTTCTTCAAACCGCAGAGGTTGCCTTTTACTGGAACTCCACTCGCGCCGATACAGGTTCTGGGATTGCTTGAAACAAGGTCTTTAAATTTTAAGAGGGTTATAATGTTCGATGTGAACGAAGGAGTGCTTCCTTCAATTGATACAGTTGATCCTGTTTTTCCACAATGGATGAGAAGAGCCTTTGGGTTGCCTTCATATAAGAGGAAAGAGGAGCTATTCAAGTACAATTTTCTGCGTCTTGTTAAAGGGGCTGAGGAAGCACATCTTTTGTACGTAAAGGCAGGGGATAAAAGAAAGAGTCGTTTTATAGAAGAACTTATATGGGAAAGGGAAAAGGAAGAGGGTCAAATTGATGCTCTGAAGGAGACAACCATTGAGATTCCCATGCTTTTTAGAAGAAGGAAACAGCTGGAGGTAAAGAAGGATTCCAGAGTGGTGGAACAGATCAAATATTTTATTTTTTCTCCCAGTTCCATTGATGAATATCTTCGCTGTCCGATGAAATTCTATTTAAATCACATACTGAATCTTAAGGAACCGGATAAAGAGGAATTCAGGAGGGGGTCTGTTATACATATGGCCCTCGAGAAGTATTTAAGAATGGCCGTAGGGGAAGGAGAAGAGATAAAAGCAGAAAAACTGAATTATAAAGATTTCGAAGCCCTTCTAGAAAAACTGTGGTGGGAGAATTTCAGGTTTTCAGGTAAAAATTCCCTTGTATTAAAAATAGCCAAGTTGAAGACAGAGGAACTTCTAAAGAAAATAGGAAAGGAAGGAGGAATTCTGCTGGGCGTGGAGATGGAAGTGGCAGGGGAGTTTTCCCTGGGAAATCGAAGAGTTTCCATTAAAGGAAAGCTGGATCGTGTGGATTACAGGGATGATGGGTATTTGATCATAGATTATAAAACAGGAGCAGGGGATGTTCCTGTTAAAAATTTAGATTCTACGAATTTGGGTGATAGAAAAGCGATTGCAAGGGGGATTAAATCCTTTCAGCTTCCCCTTTACATTTATATGTTTGTAAACAGCAACAAAACTTTTATTCCTGATAATCCTCCAGGATATCATAATACAAAAGCAAAGCTCAGTTTTATAATGGAGAAAAATGATAAAGATATTTCGCTTGAAGACGAGATAAAAAGAGAAATAATTTTTAATTCTCTTCGAAAAGTGCTTGAAGAAATAATAAGCCCTGAAGTTCCTTTTGTTTCTGATCCTGCGAAGCCTGATTACTGTAGATTTTGCCCCTTCAAAGCGATTTGCGGAATTCAATAATAACCTGGTCATTTTTCAACGTTGTCTGAAGTTAAAAAGAGTGTTATAATTTCCTATGAAAAAGATAGTAAAAAGGAGGATGAAATGAAGGGATTTTCCATTATTGAAGCCTTGAACATCGCAATTGAAACGGAAAAGCTCGGGATAGAATTTTACGGAAAACTTGTTGATACAGTTAAAGATAAACAGTTAAAGGAATTCTTTGAACATTTGCGTCAGGAGGAGGCAAGACATCTGGTTAAATATATTGATCTTAGAAAACAGTATGAGCAGAGGGATAAAAAAATTGAGTTTGAGGATGAAGTTCAGCTTTATTTCAGGGCGATTTCCGATGCAGAGATTTTCCGTAAGGCAGGAATGACAATAAAGGAGCTGGAAAACATAGAACTGAAGGAAGCAGTAGCCAGGGCCCTTGAGTTTGAAAAGGAGACTCTTCTTTTCTTCTATTCCCTCTGGGATAGTGTCGAACCAGAGCATCAGAATGTTATGAAAGAAATTGTAAAAGAGGAGAGAAGCCACATAATAAGGCTGAAAAATCTCCTTGATACTTTGCAATAGGGATTATTTTCCGAAAACCTCGTTTAAATTCTTAACTTTGTATTCTATATAGTAGTAAGTATCATCATCTTCTTTAACCGTGGAGATTATGCCGTTGTAAGGAAAAAGAACCCATTCGAAATCAATACCTTCTGGAAGTTCTAACGTGTACATAAACTTTCCTTGAGGGGAGAAAACATCGAAATCGAATTTGTTGTAAGCTTTAACACTTCTGGCTAATATGTATCCTGATGGAGTTGCATAAATTGAAGATAAGGCACATAATTGATCAGGCAGGTTTTTCCTGAGTGCATTGAGAAATTTTTCTGGCATTTTCTGGAGCTTACTCATAACTTTTTCTTTATCCTGAGGGGTAAAGGGCACCTTAGTATATTCCCTTTCTATTACCATTCGGGTGTTTCCTTCAATGTCCTTTACGTATATTTTATATTTGTCGCTTTCTGCGAGATATATCATGTCTGAAGCTGGATTATAGGCCCATATAACGTCGGGGATAATAAAGGGATTGGTCGAAACGGAGAATGTGTATTTTCCAACCTTTATAAATAGCCTTCCTGTGCTTTTGCTTTTAAAAATCAGTCTCTGATTATTTCCCTCAGGGGACATCAGGATAATTTCCTTTTCTGGCATAACTCCCTTTTCCTTTGAGAACTTTAAAAATCCTCCCAGAACAAGGTTTTCCTTTAATGGTAAAAGTCGGGGGTACGTTTTCTCGAACTTCCATTCCTTTATAAGATTTCCTTCCAGATCAAATTCTGCAAGTTTCTGGTATGATGCTACCATAAGTTTGTTTCCTCTTATATATAGCCTCGGGAAGAATTTAAATTCACCGGGACCCTCTCCTTTTTTCATAAATGATTTCAGCAATTTTCCTTTGGTATTAATCTTATATACTTTGTATGTTTTTCCATCCGTTACAAATATATTTCCCATGGAATCACGGGCAACACTTCCCGGGTAAGAAAGCACCACCCCCCCTATTTCTTCAAGGTTTATCTTCAATATTTCCTTGAGTTGTAGAGGAATTTTCCCTTTAATAGGTTTATCAGGATTATAAACATATTTAACCCCGTTTTTGAGTTCCACTCTTACTTCTGTGTTTTTTTTGCTTTTGCAGAACGGTAAGGTTAATGTGAGAAGAAAAACAATCCATGCACTCCATTTTCTCATTTTTGTCACCTCCTTTTAGTGGTTCCCAGATATTTTACATGGATATAACCCT
>JAMOUL010000091.1 GCA_027062035.1 Candidatus Aminicenantota bacterium
AGCGTAATAACAGTTCCGGAAAAACTATGGGAGAAAAACTCTGTAATTTTTCATCTCAAAACAGCCAGGTTTGTTTCCTTTATAAAAAGGCAGAAAATCAGATTAATCTGCCAGCCTAAAATGATACGCGCCCACACACCACTGGTCCTTCATGGGTGCAGGGTACAATGCAGCCCTATTGTCTTCCATCCTTCAGGTTTCGTCACCCCTGCAGGTCACCTGCTGCTAAACTGCGGTTCCAGGATGTGGAAAATTACTGTCTCACCCCTTGGGAGAATCCGTATACTTGAGCTCAGACCCAAGCAGGCTATGGGGAATAAGAAAGACTACCAGCATAATAACCCATGCGATGAGCACATCCCTTTTTCTCACACTGCCCTTAAGGGCCTTAACATAGGGAACAATCCAGAAAATAAGTGCGAGAAGAGCTTTGTTGTCTGTTAAATCTATCCCGAAGGGGAAACCGCTCCAGAAAACACCAAAGGCATATTTCTGCACCAGGGGACCGAGGATAAAGGCTCCGGCAAGGAACAGGTAAAAGGTCCATAGCACATAGGGCTTTAAGTTGTTACCAAATAAGGCCTCCAGTCCTGCCCTCGTCGCAAAGGCCATCGCAAGGAAAATAATGATGATATGGGTAAGAAGTATCCCGAGGGGAACCCTTCCTTTAAACCTTATTGTAACTGGCTCCTTTTTCAGGGCTACCTTTTTTCCATCAATTCTTAAAAATACTATATAGTCCAGCTTTCCAGCAGGAGGTTGAGAGGGAAGACATCCCCTGATATAATCCCCTTCTCTTTCCATGGGAATCTTCGTCCACGGATCATTGGTCTTATGCCGTTTGTACTCTATCCACCCATCATAGGAGGATTTAAGCCTGATACATGCATCCTCTCCAGTGTTGTGACTGCGCAGTAGCTTATACCTCACACCATAGGCTTCCCCCTTTACCGGGTAGGTGGGCCCTGTCACACGCTGGTAAATAGCGAGAAAAACAGTTATAATAATCGCTACGATCCAGAGTAATGTCCTTCTCATAGGCATATATTGACAAATATTTCTATTTTTGTAAAATATAGACTTCGGAGGTAAAGAATGCCAAACACCAAGTCAGCGAAAAAACAGTTGAGAGTTAACCTGAGAAGAAGAGCTATCAACAGGGCGGTAAGGTCCAGGACAAGGACCTTTATCAAAAAGCTTAGAAAAGCTATTGAGGCCGGGGATGTTGAAACTGCTAAATCCCTTTATAAAGAAACCATGATGGAGATAGATAAGGCAGTAAAAAAGGGAGTGTTTCACGAAAACAAGGGGAGCCGTTATAAATCCCGCCTTACAAAGAAGTTAAATGAGCTTCTCAGGGCCCAGCAGCAGGCCTGACGTCTTTTCTCAGAACGTAGAAAGATACGAAGCCTGGTACGAAAAACACAGACTTCTATATCTGTCTGAATTAAAACTGATATCCAGTATTGGAAATTTCGAAGGAAATTCCCTGGAAATAGGGGTGGGAACAGGTCGTTTTGCTTCACCTTTAAAAATAGAGTTCGGGCTTGACCCTTCCGTTTCCATGCTTAAAAGGGCAATGCAGCGGGGGATAAAACCGGTTGCAGGAATAGGGGAAAGCCTGCCATTTAAGAACTCCTCCCTCTCATCGATCTTAATTGCCATAACTATTTGCTTTGTTAGAGACCCTGAACGGGTCATAAGGGAAAGCTTCCGGGTTTTGAAGCCGGGAGGAACCATTGTTATAGCATTTATAGAAAGGACTTCACCCTGGGGTAAATTTTATTCCAGAAAGGATTCTCCCTTTTACAGGATAGCCAGTTTCTTTTCCCTGGAGGAAATTATGTCCCTTGTAAATTCTGCTGGCTTCGTTCCAAAGAAAATAGGGCAGACCCTTTTTATCAAGCCAGGGGAAGAAGAAAGGGAAGAAACCCCGGAGGAAGGCTCGGGAAGGGGAAGTTTTATAGCCCTTTTAGCAGAAAAACCTGTATAGGGAAACCAGTCCAAGGGCATAAAGCCCGGCCACGATATCGTCCAGCATTATACCCAACCCACCTCCTGCTTTCTCAGCACTTCTAACTGGAAAGGGCTTTACTGCATCGAACAAACGAAAAAGAACAAAGGCCGCCAAAACCTGAGTGGTTCCTGACGAAAAAAGAAGGGCCAGGAGCTGTCCTGCCACTTCATCTATAACCACACTCCTCGGGTCCTTTTTACCATGATAGGCCTCAGCATAAGAAGAGGCAGGAATCCCGGTTAGAAAAATTATGGCTATTGCGCCAAGAAGGACCCATGGACTAACTCCCTGAAGGAAATAAAAATAAACCAGTACAACAATAAAACTGGCAAAGGTCCCGGGGAAAAGCGGAAAGAATCCTGTAAAAAAGAAATGGGCCCATATAAGAGCTATCTTTTTCATTTTGGCTCACCCTCCAGATCGTATGTATGTGCATGTGTGATTTTTATCTTCACAAAACCCTCTGCCATCACTTCTCCCAGAATATAAATACCCCCATCCACCTCCGGGGCAAAATGATGTGAGCGTCCGAAATATACCCCTTCCGGAGTTTTCCCCTCTACAAGCACATATAGTTCCCTGCCCACCATTTTTTCGTTTTTCTCCCTGCTGATCTCTGCCTGTAGCTCTGCCACAACCGTAGCTCTCCTCTCCTTTTCCCTTTGATCTACAGTATCCCCAAGGGGATATGCGGTTGTTCCCTCTTCTCTGGAATAGGAGAAAACGCCCAGACGATCAAATCTGGCCCTTTCAATCCATCTCAGCAACCCGTCGAACTCCCTGGGTCCTTCCCCTGGAAATCCCACGATAACGGAAGTTCTTATAACTGCATCCCTGACGGTGTCCCTTATTCTGTTTATAAGCTCCAGATATTTCTCTCCATCCCAGGGTCTTCCCATGGCCCTAAGGATTTTTTTATCGGAATGCTGGAGTGGGATATCAAAATAGGGGAGAAGTCTTTCTTCGGAGAAGAGGGGTAAAATCTCATGGAGATTCTCAGAGGGATAGAGATAAAGAAGCCTTATCCATGCCCTATCTGTTCCGGAAAGAAGTGCCTCTATAAGAGGTCCTATTTCCCTTTTCCCCCTGTCTCCACCAAAGTATGTGGTATCCTGAGAGATTATGTTTATTTCCAGTCTGCCCTGATCCTCCAGTGCCCTGGCTTCCTGAACTATGTCTTCTATTTCCCTTGACCTGTAAGGACCCCTGATGGAAGGAATGGCGCAAAAGGTACAGCCCCGGGAACATCCTTCAGATATTTTTAAATAGGCCCAGGAAGGCGGAGTGGAAACAAGTCTGGGGGTTTTTGCATCCTGAAGATATAGGCCTTTGTACGGGATCACCTTTCCTTTTATGGCCTCCTCAATTTCCCATATCTCCTCGGTGGATACCCAGGAAAAAAGACCTGGAAATCTCTTTTTAAGTTCACTTCGGTATCTGTTTACATAACACCCGGCCAGCACTATTTTTTTCCCCAGGGCGGTAATTTCTCTGACTGTCTCTTCTGTTTCCCTTCTTGCACCCTCAATAAAAGAACAGGTGTTTATGACAACTATGTCCGCTTTTTCAACCTCAGGGGTAATCTCATGTCCCTTAGCCTTGAGGATACCCATCATTGTTTCAGTATCCACAAGGGCCTTGGCGCAACCCAAACTAATAAAAGCTACTCTCAAGGGTATATCTTGTACAGAAGTCTGGGAAAGGGAATAGTTTCCCTTACGTGTTTTACACCTGCAATCCAGGCAACCGTTCTTTCCACTCCAAGACCAAACCCGGAATGGGGTACGGAACCGTATTTTCTCAAATCAAGGTACCATTTGAACGCCTCTTCCGGGAGGTTATTTTCCCTTATCCGCTTCAGGAGAAGATCATAATCGCTTATTCTCTCCGAGCCTCCAATAATTTCTCCATATCCTTCAGGGGCAAGCATATCAAAGGAAAGGGATAGCTCAGGCCGTTCAGGATCCGGCTCCATATAAAAGGCTTTCTGGGCTGCAGGAAACCGATGGAGGATAAGGGGTTTTTCAAACTTCCTGGAAAGCACGGTTTCCTCGTCCCCTCCGATTTCATCTCCCCATTTTATGTCAAAACCCTCCTTCCTTAGAATTTCAATTGCCTCATCATAACTTATTTTTTCAAAGGGCCTTTTTACTTTCTCAAGGGCAGAGATGTCCCTTTCCAGCTTTTCCAGTTGCGGCCTTTTCCTGTCTATAACCCTTTGCACAACAAATTCCACAAGCTCCTCGGCAAGGGCAATATCATCATCGAGTTTAAAGTATGCCACCTCGGGTTCCACCATCCAGAACTCCATAAGGTGTCTTCGGGTTTTGGATTTCTCCGCCCTGAAGGTGGGACCAAAACAGTAAACCTTTCCATGGGCCATGGCAGCAGCTTCCATATACAGCTGTCCGCTCTGACTCAGATATGCCTTTTCATCAAAATAATCTGTTTCAAAGAGGGTTGTGGTACCCTCACATGCTGCAGGAGTGAGTATGGGAGCATCTATAAGGGTAAATTTCTTTTCTACATCAAAGAAATCTCTTATGGCCCTTATTATTTCATGGCGAATCTTCATAATTGCCACCTGTTTGGAGGAACGTAACCACAAATGTCTGTGGGCCATCAAAAATCCTACGCCGTGTTCCTTTGGTGTTATGGGATAATCCCTGGCAATCTGAACAGGAATAATCTCTGAAAGTTCTAATTCATATCCTCCGGGAGCCCTCTTTTCCTCTTTAATCCTCCCCCTTATGATGACAGAACTTTCAAGGGTAAGTGAGTCAAAGGCTTTAAAAATTGGATTATCCTTTTCCTTGCTATAAGCAGTTGCCTGGAGAAGCCCGGTGCCATCTCTTACAATAAGAAACCGAACTCTTCCACTTGATCTCTTACTATAAACCCATCCCCTTACCTCAATATCCTCTCCAACATGTTCACCAACATCTTCTATATAAACCCATTTCATAATAAGGATTTTATCAGAAGGCTCAAGGCTTGAAAAACAAAGTCCAGGGATTTATTCTATATGAGTGTTACTGGATAGATATGTACTAAAGGAAATCTTTCCCCCTGCGCTCATCGGATTTCTGGTCTTTACCTTTGCACTGCTTATGGGCAGCCTTCTGGAGGTAGCTCAGATATTGGTCCTGAAGGGGGCCTCTCTGGGGGAAACCCTCTCGTTAATATTAAATCTTGCTCTGTCTTTTCTTCCCATAACTATCCCCATGAGCCTTCTTATGGGGGTGGTCGCAGGCATAAGCAGAATGTCAGCAGAAAGGGAAATCCTGGCCCTGAGAACCCTTGCCATTCCATCCACCCGGCTTTTAAAACCAGTATTGCTCGTGGGTATTTTTTCCATGATTATTAATCTCCTGGTTAATATGTATGTTACCCCCAGAGCCAATTACAATACCACCAGGTCCCTTTACGAAATGGCGGTATCCAGGACAGAAAGGGAAATAAGGGAAGGGGAATTCTTTGAGGGAATCCCTCAGCTTACCCTATACGTGGGGAAAAAGGGAGGGGAGTTGTGGGAAAACATATTTATAGAATCCTTCAAGAACAACAAAGAGAGAATGATCTTTGCAAGAAAAGGCAAGCTCATTATAAACAGGAAAAAAAGGGAGGCTTATTTCTTTCTGGAGGATGGGGAAATTCATTCCTATGATAGTACTAACCCATACATTTATTCCAGAAGCAATTTTAAAAGAGCAATAGAACATATAGATCCCAATCTCATTTTTCCCAAAATAAGAATAGGTGAAAGGCCCAGGGAAAAAACCCTATCCGGCATCCTTCATGAACTAAAAACCAGAAAGCTTTCCCGGTTCAGAAAGATAGCCCTTCTTATGGAAGTCTATACGAGGATATCCCTCGCCCTATCCTCACTCCTTTTCGTAATCCTCGGCCTATTTCTGGCAGTAAACACGAAAAAGGGCGGAACAGGTTTTGGATTTGCAGCCTCAATAATAATTGTGGTTCTCTACTACGTCGCATATTCGGGAGCACGAAGTTTTGTGGAGCAGGGAAAAATTCCTGTGGCTCTCGGCATGATGATCCCGGATATTCTTATCCTTGTTCCTATTTTCCTTCAGTTCCCCAAATTAAGAGGAACAATTTATCCTTCCCGAATCAAAAAAGCAACGTCCCTGAAAATTCCTTTTATGATAGAAAAGCCCCGATTTATCCCTGGCTTCAGGCTCTTTTCTGTACTGGATTCCTACGTATTTATGAATCTTACCAGGATATTTCTTGTTGTTTTTTCAGCTCTGTATCTTATTTCCCTGCTTATCAGCTTCTTTGAGCTTATAGACGATATATTTGAAAATCACAGGCCAATAACTTCTGTCCTTAAATATCTGTACTTCTTCACCCCCCAGATTTTTTATTACATACTTCCGCTGGCTATCCTTACTTCTCTGATAGTTACAATCTCCATCTTCTACAGAAGAGGAGAAATAACAGGCGTAAAATCAGGGGGAATAAGTCTATTCAGATTTTCTCTCCCGCTTCTTGTCTTCGCCTTGATTTTAAGCGCATTTTCCTTCGGCCTTCAGGAGAAGGTGCTTCCGGTCTCCAACAGAAAGGCAGAAGAAATAAAAAGCTATATTAAGGGAAGAAAGCCCATGACTCACTATAGAGTTTCAAGAAGATGGATTTATACCGATGGAAAAATTTTCCATTATCTTCATTTTGATGAGAAATCAAATACTTTTTACGATTTAACCTATATAATTACAGACAAAAATTTTTCCCTTAAAAAAATAGTTCACGCAAGGAGGGCTCTGTGGAGGCGGGGCAGATGGATTTTAAAGGGAGTCTGGTTCAGAGACTTTGAGAAGAACAGAGGAGAATTTCAGCAGGCAGATATTTTAAATCTTGACATCGGAGAGTCACCTTCTTTCTTCGTCAGGGAATTCAAACCTCCGGATGAAATGAACATAGCGGAATTGAAAAAATATATAAGTGAGATGGAAAGGGATGGTTTCGACACAAGAAAACTTAGGGTGGAACTGGAAACCAAAAGAGCTTTCCCTTTAGCCGCTTTTATAATGGCCTTTATGGCTATTCCCCTGGGCCTGATCTTTGGTGCACGGGGTGCCACCATCGGTATAGGAATCAGTTTATCGCTGGCCGGTGTTTACTGGACACTTTTAGGGGTTTTTAAATCAATGGGGGTAGCTTCTATTTTGCCACCGCTGCTGGCAGCATGGGCTCCTAATATAATCTTTCTTCTGGTGGGGCTACTACTTTTCACTTTTATAAGAACTTAGGAGAGGGGAAAGCCCCCCTCCCTGAGATTACTTAACCCTTATCATGCGTTTGATTCTCTGAAAGGTTCTTTCCCCTATCCCCTTAACCTTCATTATGTCCTCTATCCTCTTAAAACCGCCCAGCTTCTTTCTTGTCTCAATTATTCTCTTCGCCTTTTTGGGGCCTATGCCTGGAAGCTTTGTAAGCTGGGCAACCGTAGCAGTATTGATATTAATGGAAATGGAAGGAGATGAGGAGGGTTTAGCCTTCCCGGCCCCGAAAACCGGTGAAACTCCTGAAAGCAGGAGCAGAACCACAAGAACAGTTAAAACCTTTCTCATTTTACACCTCCTTTTTTTCATAAATGCATCAATTCTCGTTCCAGCGTTTGTGCCTGTTATATGTCGAAAAAATTTTTTCACTGTAAAAAACTCTTGACTGTTTAAGCTTCTCAGGTAAACTTTTTTTGACATGAAAGTTCTTAAAAATGTTCCATTATCAGATTTTTCGAACTTCGGGGTAGGGGGTCCGGCAAAGGAGGTAATATTTATAGACTCTCCGGAAGAGCTTCCGGAATTGCTTGAAGGAGATTTTTTACTCTTCGGCGAAGCTACCAACGTTTTGTTTCCTGATGAAGGCCTGGACAAACGGATAATTTTTAATAGACGGGGAAATTTTCAGGTTGATGGGCTCTGGATTATAGCTGATTCAGGAGCCAGTCTCGCAGAGATAGTAAACGCAGCTGTGGAAAATCGCCTTTCAGGACTCGAATATTTAGCAGGAATTCCAGGAACCCTTGGCGGAGCTATTTTTGGAAATGCAGGAGCCTTCGGAAAACAGATAGGAGACATTGTAAAAGAGGTTGAATACTGGAAGGATGGAAGGGTAATAAAGAGCAAAAAAATCGGCTTTGGCTATAGGGACTCCCAGTTTAAGAGGGAGGGAGGCATAATCCTCAGGGCATGGCTAAAACTGGAACGGGGTACAGGAAGGGAGAAAAAAATACAGGAGGAGGTCATTTCTCTCAGGAGAAAGAAACACCCTCCGCCTGGAACCGCCTGTGCAGGAAGTTTTTTCAAAAACGTCGTCCTTCCCAATGGGGAAAAAATAGCAGCTGGCCTGCTGCTGGATAAGGTGGGAGCAAAAAATCTGAGGGTGGGAGATGCCCGGGTCTTTGAGGGCCACGCCAATTTTATAATAAACACAGGCCATGCTACTGCAAAGGACATAATAACCCTGGCAAACTTGATGAAGGACCGTGTAAGGCAGGTCTTCGGTATAACACTGGAAGAGGAGGTAATTATTGTCAGGGATCCTTAAAATATCAACCTTTCAGTCTGAAGGAATAATACATGGTTTTGGCACCCGTAATTTTTCTATAGAGGATTTAACGGCTAAATTTCCAAACTATAAAATCCTCAGCCTCAGGCAGATACATTCCACCAGGATACTTGCGTGCCACTCAGGAGAAGGAGACGGTATCGTATGTATGGAAAGGGGAACGATAATTACGATTAAAACTGCTGACTGTCTGCCGGTTTTAATAAAAAACAGAGAAAATACCATGGTGGCGGCGATTCACGCAGGATGGAGGGGGTTATGCAAGGGAATAGTCAGGGAAACAGTTTCCCACCTTAAGACCCTGGGTTTTCCTCCTTCTTCCCTGGAAATAGCTCTGGGACCATCCATTGGCGCCTGCTGTTATGAGGTAGGTAAAGAAGTGTTTTCCTGCTTTCGCAAAAACTCTCTCAAATACGAAAAGAACGGACGAAACCTTGATCTCTTTTCCACCGCAAAATTGCACTTTCTTGCAGAAGGGATTACGGACAAACAAATACACGGAATCCCCCTTTGCACAAAATGCCATCCAGAGTTATTCTTTTCCCACAGAGGAGGAGAAAGGGGAAGGATGATATCTTTTATAGGTTTGATAAAGGAAAATACAGGGGGTAAAATTTAACTATGAAAAAGAGGGAAAAATATGATCATGCTATTCTGGAAAGGAAAATAAAGAGGGAAGAGCTTGAAGAGAGGCTCAGGCATATATTTTTCCCCTTTGAAAAAAGGGAATTTTTTGTGGTGTTAAGGTTTAAACCGGAGGAAAACGAGTTTTATGAAAAGGCGGTGGAGAAGGCAAAGAGTTTTTCTTCCTACAGGGAATACGGTCAGGGAAAATGGAAAAAGCACGAGGTCAGGTTTTCCAGAAATCAGGTCAGGGAATTGAAGGACTTTTTTGAAATTGCGCAAAACCTTAAAGAAATTGAAGTTCTGGTTGAAGGGAAAAGAATACCCTATGGCAGAGACCTCTGGTTACCCCTTTTATGGTTTTATTTATTTAATTAAAAATGGCAGAGGAACTTCCAAAACAGTTACCAAAACTTTTGCCCATCCTTGAGCAGAAATTTGAAGAGCTCAAGAAAAGATGGGAACGGTTTTTTATGGGTCTTGAAAAAAGACCTCCTTTAAAGGAAAGGGACAACCTCAAAAGGCTTATCTTTTCCATTGTGGACAAAAAGGGCTACCAGTATCACCTCCTGTACAAGGCAAAGCAGCTTGCGATCAAATTCAATACCTATAACAATATGTGGGAAAGAATGCTCAGGGATCTGGAAGAAGGAAAAATTCAGCGGGAAAAGGGAGTTATACAATCTCCCTACCAGAGGACCAGGAAAGAAGTTTCCTCCGATTGGATCTCCATCAAAGACAGAGAACGCATAGAGGACGGTCTGGAACAGCTTTACGAAAGAATGAAAAAGGAGAGCGAGACAAGGGGGATTAAAGTTATGAACAAGGAAAAATTCCTGGGCTCCCTTAAAAAACAACTGGAGAAGAAGCTGGAAACGTCCGGCGAGATAAAGATGCGGCTGGACTTTTCCTCAGGTAAACCAACCATAAAAATTAAAAAGGGCAAATGATGATATGTTCTCTCTGCGGGGCCGAAAATCCTCCTGATAGATTTACATGCAAAAAATGCGGCTTTCCCCTCAGAAATATAGAAAATCTTCGTCCCGGCGAAATAATAAAGGAAAGATTTAAGATTGAAAGCTTCATAGGCAAAGGAGGAATGGGGGTAATATACAAAGCCCTCGACCTCAAATTGCAGAGAAGGGTGGCAATAAAAATTCTTCCCCTGGAGCTAAAAAGCGACGACGTGGCCAGGAAAAGATTTTTAAGGGAGGCACAGGCCGCTTCCCGATTGGAACATCCGAACATATGCGTTATTCATGAAATCTACGAGAGCGACGATATTAACTTCATTGTAATGCAGTATATAGAGGGCCAAAACCTGCGACAGCTTCTCAGAGAAGAGAAGCATATTCCCCTCACCACCTTTCTCGATTATGCAAAACAAATGGCCTCAGCCCTTGCTCTCGCCCACAGCCAGGGAATCATTCACAGGGACATAAAACCTTCGAATATAATGGTAACCCCTGACGGGCTTATAAAAATTCTTGACTTCGGACTGGCAAAGTTTTTCGAAAAGGACGAATCCCTTACTACAGCTGATACAGTTGTAGGAACCCTTGCATACATGTCCCCCGAACAGTGCAGGGGAGAGAAGCTCACACCAGCCACAGATATTTTCTCCCTGGGAGTTGTCCTTTACGAGATGGTTACCGGAAAAAACCCCTTCAGGGGGGAAGATACCGGTTCCACCTTTTTTAAGATTTTACACGAAAACCCTGACCCGCCTTCCAGGGTTCTGGAAGGCATCCCCTGGGAAGTTGATTTGATTATTAAAAAATGCCTTGAAAAGCATCCTTCAAAAAGGTTCAAAAACGGCAAAGAACTTCTGGATGCCCTTAATAAAATAGAAACGGACCTTCAGACAAAAATTCCTCCCACCTCAAGGGTAACCATTTCCTCCACAGGAACAAGACTGCTTAAAAGAAAACTCCCCCTGATTCTTCTACCCTTAATTCTTCTTTTCGGTATTCTGTCCTTCTTTCTTTTCCACAACGCTAATTCCATAAAATTCAAAAATATAGTGGTTAGAGATTTTAAGGTGGATAAGGGGATTGACAGTAATACTTCCAGAGCCATTTCTTTTCTCATAAAAAAGAAACTTCTTCTCCTTAAAGGGGTAAGCATTATAGATGAAGAGACATACGGAGATCTGCGGAAAAAATTAACGGAGAAAAGGCTTTTCTCGGACTACAACATAATCGCAGTTGTCTCTGGAACCCTGAAAAAATACGGCAAGATGTACACAATAGAGGTCAATATTTCCACCGATCACAAATTGATTCCTCTAACCATATCGGGCGAGGGACCTCAGTCCCTTTTATCCTTCCAGATAGACTCATTGGGAGAGAAAATAGCAAACCTTCTTAAGCTTAAGTTCCGCGAGAGAAAATCCTTAAAGGGAATGATTACGCCAGATTACCAGGCTTTCTCAAACTACCTTGAGGCAAAAACAGCCTGGGAAAACCTTTCTGTTTCTGTTGCAAGAAAGTATGTAAATTCTGCGATAAAAAGGGACCCCAACTTTCAGCTTGCCCATTATTTAAAGGCTGAAATAATGATGTTCCTTGACGACATTGAGACTGCAAGAAGAGAGGTGAATGCAGCCCTGATACACAGAGAAAGGCTTCTTGATCTTGACCAGTGGAAGATCCTGGCACTGAAGGCAGAACTGAACATGAATTTCAAGGAAAAGGTCGATTATCTTAGAAAGATAGCCCAGAG
>JAMOUL010000092.1 GCA_027062035.1 Candidatus Aminicenantota bacterium
TCATTGACGCCGGAGGAAATTATCCCTATTTGATCAAGGGAAGAGGCGAAAGCCACAAGCCCATAGCGTGAAATCCTTCCATATGTAGGTTTAAAACCCACAACGCCACAAAAGGCAGCCGGTTGTCTCACAGAGCCCCCTGTATCCGACCCCAGGGCTGCCTTTACGAGACCTGAAGCTACCGCAGCAGCCGAGCCCCCACTTGAACCTCCGGGAACCCTTTCTATGTCCCATGGATTTCTTGTCGGGCCAAAGGGTGAGTATTCCGTGGAAGAACCCATGGCAAACTCATCCAGGTTTGTTTTCCCGGCCATGGCAAATCCCTTCTTTTCAAGTTTATCCCAGACAGTGGCAGAATATGGAGCCACATAGTTCTGCAGCATTCTGGAACCACAGGTAGTGGGATAGCCCTTTACAGTAATGTTGTCCTTAATTCCTATGGGAATACCGTTACCATGAAACTTTCCCTGGGTTATGAAGGAATTTATTTCTGGTTCCCGGGCCTCTTTTCTTTTTTCAAAATATAACCAGACTTCTTCGGGAGTTAATTCCTTTTCCCTCAGAAGTCCTTCAATCTCCTCAATATTTAGATCTGCCAAGTCCATGATTATATGACCCTCGGGACTTTAAAAAATCCCTCCTTAAAGGAGGGAGCAAGGGAAATAAGGGCCCTTCCATCAGAAAATTTAATGACTTTATCTTCCCTTTTTTTTAGTTTGATATTCGGGGGATAGAAGTACTCGGTCTCAGGCAGGGATAGGGATTTTAAAACACCAACCCATTCCACTATTCTTTCCATGTCCCGGGAAATTTTCCCGGTCTCCTCAAGTTTCGCCAGCACATATACAGAAGAAACGCTTTTTTCCATCTTACAGCTTGATTAATCCTGCTGTAACCAAACCATACAGGATCTTTCCCACCTCAAAAACCGGAAGTCTCACCTCTTCTGCTATCTGTTTTATGGTCCTTTTACCATCTATTTTCGAAATCACAAGCCACTCAGATGTGTTCAGAGTAATCTTTCTCTTATCATTGAGGTCGAAGGTAACGAACTGGGGAACAGCCTGAACTGATTTTATCTTCCGCTGTAAAACCTTCCATTCGTCAAGCCTTTTAGCAGCCTCCATCATAAGGGAAGCATTGGACCTCTTTATTGTCCTGCGTGGGGGTGGAACGTTGGGTTCGAAAACAAATTCTCCGGTGGACCAGGGGGCAATCTTGTATATTGCAAACTCCCCCTCTATATTACCCACTTCTGCATGTACGACTTCCCCATCCTCAAGGTAAACGTACCCTGTTTCTCCTTCCTCATCATTCTTAAGAACAAAACGACCTGTCTTCCCCTGCATACTCATAACCTGTACAAGATCGGGAAGCTGAAGGTCTTTAAGAGAACCTCTCATAGCCATAATAGTCCCCCTCTATATTTTATTTTTTCCTTGGAAGAAAATTCTAACATATTCATTTAAACTTTGTCAGTACATCCTTTGCAGCATTTTTATTAACGGTTATGGTTAACATTTTAAGTTTTATATAATCTTCTCTATAGAAATAATATCCCTTGAATTTTCCCCATCTTGCACTGCGTGAGGAGTCTTTAATAAGATACCAATCCCAGCCTCCGACACGAGCATAACCCACAAGATGAATCCCATGATCGTCAGTGGTTGTTCTGTTGTAAATTCTGAATTCTCTGGCACTCTGATCTATATACCGGGGTGGAATATCAAAGGTGGGAATCACCGCAGCATCTTCAAAGCCATTGTATCCTGGCTCGCTAACGTCCCCTCCTATAACAAGGCTGTATCCATGGGTTATTGCGTGCTTTATAATCCCATAAAAAACATCAAGGGGAACATTGTAATAATCCCTTGCCCTTCTCCAGTTATCAGGAACATCAAAAATTCCCAGTTTATAAAAGGGTTGAGCCATGGTGGACATAAATGTAACATAATCGTCGGGATTCAACCTGAGTACTTCCTTAAAGAACTGCTGTGGCGTATATGTTTTGCCTTCGAACTCGAATTTTTCAGGAGGATGTCCCATATATTTATCAAGTATCATCCTTATATGGCCCAGTATAATTTTCTCATCCCAGTAATTCTTTTCCCTACAATAATCAAGATAATCTTTCATTTCCCTGTACATAAGATAGTGGTCATAACGACCATCTTTGGCAACAACCCCTTTATACACAGAAAACGGAACCACCCCGTACTGCTTCCATATCCTCATTACAGCATCGGTTTCAGAACCCTGTCCGAAAACTGAATGTCCCCTTTCCCTTACAAATCTTCTGGCCTTTTCAATATACTCATAGTAAGCTGTGTACATTTCAGAAAGTTTTATCTTCTGTCCGGTAAGTCTGTAAACCTCTGACTCATAGAAGGAGGTCCCAGAAAAATCCCAGCAGGTTCCTGTGAGGTACTGAGCCACCGGAGGAAAATGCCATACCTGTTTAAACACATTCGGGGAAGCAGGTTTTTTGATACCTTCGAAGCTAAACCTCAGGACCTTTTTCTCTTCTCTCTTTTTCTTCTGAAGCTCCTTATATTTTTTGTCAATCTCCGCTGTCTTTTTTCTCTCTTCTTTGAGAATTTTCTTATCGCGATCCAGCATCTCCTTGATCACAGGGTCCTGATACCTTTTTTCATACCTGGCCACATCTCTTCTCTTCTTTTTGCCTGCGTAAACATTCCCGCCAAGAAAAACCATTAATAATACAAGAAAGATTGCGTTATACCTTTTCATTAAAATCCTCCCCTTTTTATTATTTGTGTTAATTTACATTATTAGAAATACCACTGACAGACTTGAAAGTCAACTTAATAGACGTGCGATTTTTTCCAGAATGTTCTGGACCCATAGGACAGCTTTTCACTATTTTATATACAGTGAAAAGGACCGGCAGGGATTGTATAATAGAAAAATGAAGTTTCACATAACAGCTATATCAGGAACAGCTACAGCATCCCTGGCCTATATACTTCTGGAGGAAGGTCACAGCG
>JAMOUL010000093.1 GCA_027062035.1 Candidatus Aminicenantota bacterium
ATGGTTTTCATACAAACAAAAAGGAAGGAATCGTTTTTATAGGGTCCTATTATGAATTCTTCATAATGAAAAAGGATGGCAGCCTGAAGCGGATAGAGAAAGGTCTTGTATATCATAGCTTCTCCTATGCTGAAAATGGCCCGAATTTCACAATCCCATATCAGATTTACTATCTTTCTGCATATTATCCGGCTATGGATCTTCTTGCTATTTGCAAAAACGATGAGTCAAAAATTCAACTTATAAGTTTAAAGAGCATGCTCAGTGTTATAATGAATGCAGGGTGGAAAAAGGAAAGGGTTACAAGAAAAGACCTCGGAGAAAAGATAAAGTTCTGGACTGAGGCATCCTGGATGAGGCCTGAAGGAAAAAAGCTTTACAAAAAACTTTCTCCCTCAAATCTTCCTGATCCTTATGTTCCAATAATAGCCGACATTCAGTTTACCCCGGAGGGAAATTTAATAGTTTCCAGGGCGTCTGAATGGAAACATATTAAAATCAGAAAATTTAACCTCAAGGGTAAGCTGCTTTCTGAATTTGAAGACGTAGGGTATCCATTCGCAATTACCGGCAGCAAGGTTTATCTTCTCGACTGTTCATCCGATGAAACCTGTTATGTTATAGTGAGGGACAGGACAGGAAAATATTAAGACTTTAATAATATTTTTTGCAAAACAAAGGGCCTTTATAGAAAAATTATAAATTCCGGAGGAATGCTTGAAGAGAGGTAGGTTCTGGGACCTGCCCTGGTAAAAAATATTCCATGTTTAAATGCTTTTCTCGCCTCAATTTTTAAAATTATTGGTTTTTTATCATGCCTTAAACCAACTTCCATGGCGGTTTCTGTGTCAGGGGAAAGGTGAACGTATTTTCTTCTCATCGGTTTTAAACCTTCCATTTTAATTTTTTCAATATTAAAATTTGAAGTACCGTGGTATAAGAACTCAGGAGGTTCTATTGCCTCATATTCAAGATCCACATCCATACTATGTCCATAGCAGGCTCTTATTCTGTCACCTTTAAGTTCAAATCTCCCCTTTTCATCGGTTTTTATAACTTCCAGGATGTCTTCTACATGTACCCATCTCCAGCTTTCCTTTTTTGAAATTGCTCTTGCAAGTGTGGAGACTTCCACAAAACCCTGTTCATCCAGTTTTATACCCACAACTTCAGGTCTGTGCCTTAAAATAAGACTCATAAATTTGCTGAGTTTTATCCTCGTCCTTAAATCCATGGGAAAATTTTATCTCTTCATTTGAATTTATGATAATTTTCTTTTATATTTCTTTTATGAACTTAGAAAGGGAGAAACAGTGCTCCGCTGGGTGATAGAAAAACCTGTACTTTCAGGAATGATCTTCGTTTCTATCCTCATACTTGGAATTTATTCTATAAAAAATACACCTGTGGAGCTGGTACCCGAGGAGAAGCTTCCATCCCTTGCTGTAACTGATTTCTGGTACGGTGCTTCCCCGGATATGATACTTGAAAAACTTGCCCTTCCAATAGAGGAGCAGATAAGCGGAATAAAGGGGGTGGAGAAGATAAAAACATCATGCATGGAAAACCAGTTAAAGATGGATGTGGAATTTTCCCGGGGTACCAATATGGAGTTCGCTTATCTGTTAATAAAGGAGAGGTTGAACAGGATTAAAAAGAACATTCCTCCTGATGCCAGATTATCCCTTGAAGTTAAGCCTTTTGTTCCAAAGGAATTTGAAAAAAAACCGTTTCTTTCTGTGGCAATTTTTTCCAGACTTCCCCTTCAGTCCATAAGGAATATAGCGGAAAAAGAGTTCCTGCCGAGATTAAAGGGTATTTATGGAGTTTCCAATGTTGAACTATGGGGTGGAGCAGAGCCAGAGGTTAAGGTTATCCTTGATCCCCACAAGATGAAGCTATATGGAGTGGGTATATATCATGTTTACAGTGCCATCTCCCAGAATTTTTATACTATTTCGTCGATTTCCATGAGAAGGACCGGAGGAGAAGTGAGCCTTTCCCTTTCCAGCGCAGCTTCCTCTACAGCGGATATAGAAAATATAGTTATTCAACTTCCAGGAAAAACAGAGGTTAAACTCAAGGAACTGGGAAAAATCTTTCTTTCGTCCAAGGATATCAGAGAAGAAAAAAGATATCAGGGGATGCCCGTGGTGGTGCTGGATATTTTCAAAGAAAAGGGAGCTTCCTCGCTTCACCTTGCCTCGAAATTGAAAGAGCGAATTGCCCATATTGAAAAGCTACTCGGGGGAACTGTGCACACCAAGATAATAGAGGATGAAAGTAAGGAACTTCGAAAAAGGCTAACCAAACTTATAAGATTGTCCATTCTTATCCTGTTTATTATTTTTACAATTCTTCTTATTGTTTTCAGGGATTTTAAACCATCGTTTCTTGTATTTTCCTCGGTTATATTTTCTGTTTTTGCATCCTTTACTGTAATTTATATTTTAAATATACCGGTGAATCTTCTGACGTTGTCGGGCTTTGCCCTTGGGTTCGGAATGTTTGTTGACAATGCGGTGGTGGTCTTCGAAAACATAATGAGGCTCAGGGAAGGGGGTGTGGAAAAGCTGGAAGCTTCAATAAGAGGAGCTCAGGAAGTAATCCTTCCTGTTATAGCATCTACAGCTACCACTATAATAGTGTTCTTTTCCTTTGCGTATTTTCAGGGAAGACTCAGAATTTACTATCTTCCCCTGGCTTATACAATAACCATAGCACTGGCCTCTTCAGTTATTGTGGCGTTCACCCTCATACCCTCCATTGCAGCAAGAATAAAGTTCAGAGTAAGAAAAAAGGAGAAAAAGGGAAGGGAAGCATTTTTCCGTTTTGCTGTTAGATACCCCATGTTTGTTATAATCCCTGTGGTTGTTGTTTTCCTTCTCTCAAGCAAACTTTTTTATAAAAACGTGAGTTTTGGAAGATTCTTTTCATGGTATCAGAAACAGAGGCTTGCAGTCTGGGTTGAGCTGCCAGCAGGATCAACCTTTGAAGATACCAGGAGAACCATTCTTCAATTTGAGAAACTTGCCCTTTCAAAGCCATATAAAAAAGAAGTGAAAACTGAAATTTACGGAAATTTTGCGAGAATGTCCATAGAATTTCCTCCTGAAATTGAATTCTCTGCATTCCCCTATATGCTCAAGCAGGAGCTGATTCAACTTGCTACGAATATGGCGGGAATAGGAATAGGAGTCTGGGGATTTGATCCACAGGGGTATTACTATTCTCCCTCCACTGGAGGTTTTCTGCCCTATTCTATAGTTTTAAAGGGATACGATTTTGAAAGGCTTAAAAGGATAGCTGAGGGTCTTAAGAATTCTCTTCTGATGCACAGAAGAATAGAGGAGGTTAAAATTGTTTTTCAGAGAAGATATTACTTTGGAAGCGAAAGAAAGTATTATTCAATGGAAATAGACTTTAAAGCTTTGAGGCAATACGGAATAAATCCCAGAAGCTTTCTTTATGAAATCGGGACAATTTTACGTTCGAGAGGAATCTTTCAAAGAATAAAAATAGGCCAGAGGGAAATGGATCTGGAAGTAAGACCCGACGTAAAGGAGCCCGAACTTAATGATCTTATGAAAATGGAATTTATAAGTCCTGAGGGTATCCCTTACAGAATTTCCAGCGTTGTTAACCTGAAGGAGCGTACAGCAAAGGGAGGAATTGACAGGGAGGATCAGGAATACCTGGCAGTAGTACAGTGGGATTATCTGGGTTCTTATAAGAAGGGAGAGGCATTGAAAAAGGCCATATTTAAGAATCTGACTCTTCCACCCGGTTTTACCAAGGATCTGGAGGTTCCTTCGTGGTGGATGAAAGGTGAGGAATTGAAGCAGCTCAGGTTTGCCATAATTATTTCTTTGATTTTGATATTTATTCTGCTTTCCATGTTATACGAGAGCTTAATACAACCCTTTGTGGTGATGACCGCCATTCCCCTTGCCCTGATAGGAGTTTTCCTGGGATTTGCAATTTCCGATTTTCCCTTCGATTCCACGGCCTACATAGGCCTGATTCTCTTATTCGGCATAGTCGTAAACAACGCAATAATCCTTGTGGACCATACCAACAACTATCTGAAAAGGGGATTTTCCCCGGATGAAGCTGCGGTCAGGGGAGCCATGGAAAGAGTCAGACCTATCTTTATAACCAGTGCCACAACGGTACTGGGAATGCTTCCCCTTGTTTTCCTGCATCGTGGTGCGCAGACCGATATATGGACCACCCTTGCCCTATGTACGGTTGGTGGACTCACTGCTTCAGCTCTATTTGTTCCTGTGGTAATTCCGGTTTTCTATAATTTATCCTTTAAGTTCAGGAAGTTGTTCCGCTAATTTTTCTCTGCAGCGTTCAAGGTACTGAGAGATTTCTTCCGGGTTGACCCTCAATTCAAAGAATTCGCCCAGTAGAGCATTCATCCCCGGGGTTTCAACATTTTCCGGTAGGAGAATGATGTCAACGTCCTCTTCAATTAAGATCTTTAAAGCAGCTGTCCCCCGCCCATGTTTTAAATTTTTGCCAGGGTTTTCCAGCCACAGACATTCAATACCATTTTTTTGTGACTTTATAACTAACAGAAAACCGTCGCTTTTTCCAATATGGGCTGTGGGTTTTCCTGCTTTTAATGGAACAGCTATGAATTCACCCCCTTTGCTGAAAGGTTCATAATGTATAACCACCTTCTCTATATCTGGCAGAACGGCCTCAATTTCCTTTTCTATTCTATCCACGAACTCGTGGGCTTTTTTCAGGGTTTTTTCCCTGAGTTTTATAGAGACTTCCACGAAGTAATGACTTCCTGAACGGCGTCCCTGAATCCAGTCAACCTGAACATCCCTGTATTTGTGTAAGATTTCCATTATTCTGTTTATATCTTCCGAAGGCAGGGAAACGTCCAGAAGAACCATCAGGGATTGAATAAAGATCTCTCCTCCGGCATAAAGTAGAATCATTCCAACTATTACTGCAGCGATCCTATCGGAATAAGGAAATACACTGTTCAGAGCCAGTCCAAGGAAAACCACAACTGAGGATAGAGCATCGGACAGAGAATGGTAGCCGTCTGCTTCGATACTCGGTGAGCCGGTTCGCCTGGCTACCTTAAGCTTGAGAAATCCCAGGAGGAGGGAGGCAAGGATGGTAAGTGCTATCAGCGCAAGACCAAGTCCCACGTGTCTTAATCTTGATTCCCTGGCAAAGGCTCTATAGGCTACTTCAAATCCGGCACCCATAATAAGAAAGGAAAGCAGCACGGAAACTATATTTTCCACTTTGTAAAGGCCATAGGGAAATTTTTCGCTTTTCTTCGCGGATATTATTATTCCTATAAGGACAAGGGTAGAGGAGATGGAATCGGTGAAGGAGTGTAAAGCGTCTCCAAGGATGGCGTTACTGGAGACGTATAGATAAGCCAGAAGCTTTAATATACCCAGAAAAAGGGTAACACCAATGGATAGAGCTGTAATGTTTATTTTAACCTTTTGAATGTCGATTGCAGACTCCCTATCCATCGTTAAATTTTAAGATAAAGGTGTTTTTTATACAAAATAAAAAAGGGGCCGCAGCCGTAGCCACGACCCGATCTATGTTAAGGAAATCTTAGAAACTATAGCGTATCTTTGTATAAACCATGTCGTTATCGTGGAAGCGTCCAAACATTCCTCTGGAACCAGTGAAAATGTTAGCTCCTACCTGGATGTCAAATCCGTCGGCAAAACTGTAAGTAATCTTTGGTCTTATCAGGGCGTCTTCATCTGTTAAGCCAACATAGGAGAATAGTTCCACAGTAAGGGTGTTATTGAGATACTGCTTTGATATGAGTAGTGTCATCATGTTGTGGTGTTCTGGTAAAGTAAGCATGGGGTCGTAGTCGAATATGATTTTCTGAATAAACTGTGCGCTGACTTTAGCGCCCCAGATCGAGTAGTCCAGTCCTATAAGGTAGTGCAGATAATTCTTCTCTGAAACTCCCGAGGGTACGGCCGGATCTGTGGTTTGAAAGTATTTTCCCATATAGTAGGCAGCTTCTCCTCTCAGTACGAAGCCCTTTATTGTGGTGCTGAAACTGCCTCCAAATACTGTGAGTCTGTTGTATTGAGGAATTACAGTGATGGAAAGGAGCTGATGTGATAGCGGATCCATTTCCTTTTCTGTGAATAGAGTGGGATCCGCATCCCATGTGTATCCTGCCATGACTTCAAAATCCACAGGACCGGTAAGTGTTGAGAATTTTGCAAAAATTTCGCTGTTTTTAAGATTGAAAGCCACGTCCTTCTTTGAGAAGTCAAAGGTGGTATTTGGGGGTAGCTCCATAGCAGGATGCCATATAGAACCTTCCTTTGCCATTTTATTGGGAGAGAAGATGGGAACCCATACAAATTCCATGGTGCTGTTTCCCATGTAATAATCCACCTTTGCAGCTGTAACTCCCATTCTTATTTCGTCAAAGTCTCTGAGAAGGAATTCTGTAAGGTCCTTTGGGGAAATTATGTCGGTTATAAAGACTCCATCAGCTTTGCCCCATATTATCTGCTGTTTTCCGATTCTTACGTCCATGGTGTTGAAATAGAGGTCGAGGTAGGCTTCTCTTATGTCGAATACATTGTCCCTATCAAAATACTGGTAAACATAAGGGTTGACCTTGAAGGCCACTTTGTCTGATTTAAGCTCAAAGTTTAGATTGAGGGTATTCTGAACAATTGAAAAATCATAGTCTCCATGGAGCAGTACACCGGTGTAATTCCTTACATAACCTGTAATCTGTACACCTTCAGCGGCCAATCCTGCTGCAAGAATGAGCAGGGAGATTAAAGCGATAATTCTCTTCATCTTACCCCTCTTTTCATCATTCTTTCGGTAAACATTCTGTCAGGTATACCGGTATCAATCTTTATATTTTTGAGCTCCATTATGGTTGTATGGTCCTTTTGAACGTTGTGCATTTTTACCTTTGCAAGTATCCAGTAGCCTTTTATATTCTCGTATTTTTCTGCTGTGAGCTCTTTAAGAAATTCCCCGTCTTCGTCGTAGAATTTACGCTTTATTCCTATCCATTTTCCTTTAACAACCCATGTTATAGTCTTTGAGTACATGTAGTCCGGATCTTTTGGAGTGCTTTCAATTACATAGCAGTCTTCACCGTTAAGTTTTTCTTCTCGTAGGATTTTGTGATTGTCTTCTTCAGGTAGGCGATTTCCTAAATCATCGTAAGTAAAGTCAGAGCCCATGAAGTAATCACTTTTGTCTTCGCTGGAAATCCTCTTTATTTTCTTCAATGCTGGCAGATATATCCACTGATCATCGTCTTTATTCGGGTCATCGTAACTCCAGTTCATAAATGAAGTGTTTCTGACATCTGCAGGTGCTATAAAGAACATTATCTTCTTTTCCACTTTTCCGTAATCCTTGATGTACTGTTTGATCTTTCTCACCCTTTTATCTCCATTGGAGTTAATAAGGGTCATAACAAGCTCTGCAGTCATATCCTTTGGAGATGGCCTGTAATAGACCTTTTTCATAACTTCAAGTCCTGTGAGCTTTTCTCCTCCCATCAGGAGAGAACCTGTTCCAATAAAAATTACCATTAAGGTTAAAGCTATTGCTTTTTTCATACTTTCCTCCTTTTAAAGTAAGTATTTTTCATATAAAGTATTATGAACATGATGGTTATTGTTCCGAGGAAACTAACCAGCATATTCATGGAGACCAGTGCTCCCAGAGTTCTATTTGGTGGGAACACTGAGAAAATCAAAACCATAAATCCAGCTATTACAACAAGGGCATTATAGAAAATGGCTCTTCCAGAGTGGTACATGGTTAAACGTGAAGTCAGTTGTTTGTTCCCTGTCCTTGCCGCATATATTCTATACCTGTCTATAAAATGGATGGCGTAGTCAATACCGATACCTATTGCTATGCTTGAGATGAGCGCTGTCGTAGAACTCAAGGGGATGTTTAAAAGTCCCATTACCCCGAAGGTTACTATGGTGGTTATTGTTATGGGAATGGCACCGATGAGGCCTATCGAGAATTTTTTAAACATTATGGTAAGGAGTATGACCACTATGATGAGCGAAAGAAACAGGCTCTTTATCTGCCCTTCTAAGAGAAGATCTGTAAATACAAGAGCTTTATAACCTGAACCTGCATAGTGAATTTCTATTCCCTCTTTTTTAAATCTGTCCCTGAACTTTTCTATAACCGCTATCGCTTCTTTAAGAGCCTTTGAATCGTCGCTTTTCAGTTGAAAGGTTACGTTTGCCTTCTGGTAGTTATAATCTGCAACCCTTGCGAGGTTTTCCGGGTCCCCAGACATTTCGTAGAGAAGAAGGTACTGAGCAATCAGATTTTGATCGTCAGGTATGGTGTTGTATTCCTCTCTATCTGCATGCATTACCTTGTTCATTCTCTTTATGAAATCTCCAAGGGAGAAGGAGCTTCCTACGAGGGGCAGCTTCTCAACCTCCTTCTGCATTTCCAGGATAGTTCTCAGGACCTCAGGTTTTTTAATTGTATCCCTGTTTTTCCCTTCAAGTATTACATTTAGGGTGGTAGTTCCGCCGAAGTGTTCATTTATGAATCTATCTGTTTTCCTGATATTACTGTTCTTCTCAAATTTGGCAAGAAAACTGGAGCTTATCCATACTCTGGATATTCCGTATATTGAAATTCCCACAACCAATATTGTGATTATAAGAATAATGGGTTTTGCCTTTATAATCCTATCTGTGGCTCTATAATAGAAACTCTTTTCCGGGGTTTCTTCACCGGACTGCTTCTTAAATCCTGGCATCCCGAAGATGTATATAGAAGCCGGGATCATGCCAAGGGAAAGTATCAGGGCTATAAACACCCCAAAGGCAGCAAACACCCCAAAGTACTTAACCGGATATACCTGGGAGGTTAGAAGGGAAACAAAGCCCACCATTGTAGTAATGGCAGTCATTAGTACCGGCTTCCACATCTCAGAGAGCATATCCTGGATAGCTTCCTTTTTGGAGGCTTCTGGATTTTCCTTCATAAAGAGTTGAAGGTGATTATAAAGATGGATACCATAAGCAACTCCAATGGCAATGAGCATTACCGGTATCATTGTGGTTACTGCATAAATCGGTATATGAAGCGCTGCCATAAGTCCGAATGTCCAGAGTGTGCTGATTAAAACCACCATAAGGGTAAAAAAGGTGCTTTTAAAGCTGCGGAGCACAAGTAAAAGAACAATGATGATTACAAAAATAACTATTGGAACCATTCTTTTCATATCTTTGGGCATCAGATAAGCAAGTGTTCCTTCTACAATGGGACGTCCTGCAACATAAATTTTTTCAGGTCCTTCATATTCTCTGGCCATGCTAAGGATCCTGTTGTAAAACTCCTGGGTAAAGGTATCATTGTCAATCCTTGCGAGAATAATAGCCACAGTTTCATCCCTGGATACGAGTCTTCCGAAGATCATCTCATTGTTTTCAACTGCCTTCTTCAGGTTTTCCAGAGACTCTTTATCCCTTGGAACCCGTTTGTAAAACTTTTTAACGTCCAGAGTTCCCTCTGAAGATACGATGTTATCCGCAGTATAAAGTGAAGTAACATCCGTCCTTTTTATTTCCTTCATTTTCTGAAGTTTTTTGGTAATGTCCTTGATTTTCTTAAGGGTAGAGTAGTTGAAGACTCCGTCTTTGTTCTCAATTGCGATTACCACTGCGTCCTTGATGTGGAACCACTTTTCTGCCTTATTACTGTAAACAAAGGCAGGATGATTTTCAGGCATATACTTATCCAGATTGGTTTCCAGTCGAGAATACTTTTTCATAACCAGAACCGAAGCCACTGTGATTAATAGGATGGCGACCAGTACCAGCCAGGAGAACCTGATAAGTTTTTCCTTCATAAATTTCCTCCTATTAGTTAGTTAATAATAACTAACATATAAGGGTAAAAAATTTTTAACCCTTTATAATTTTTTCCAGTGAAGCCCATATTTTTTTACCTTCTTCATTAAGGTCAAATGAAAAAAACTTTAATCGCCATCTCAGTACCTGTAGCCGTAAGGTTCCCATTAATATTAGAGCGAGTTCTTCTGCAGGAATGTCTTCCCTTATTGTTTTCGTTCTCTGTCCTTCCTTCAGTATTTCTATTAGTTTCTCAGCTGAGAAGTTCATAAGAGCTTTGACGTTGTGGAGCAATCTTTCGTCAAGCTGAAAAATCCCTTCAGAAAAAAGTATAATTGCGATAGCGGGGTTACTGGTGAACTTTTCAAAGTGCTTTATGAAGATCTGTCTGATTTTCTCAATCGGTGATAGATTACTATTCATAATGTCAGAGAAGATGCTTTCTGTCTCTTTTATGAAATATAAAAGAACATTTAAAAGAATATCATGTTTGTTTTCAAAATGTCTGTACAGAGCAGGTTCTGTAATACCCAGTACCCTGGCAAGGTTTTTCATTGTAAGAGCCTGAATTCCGCCTTCAGATATGAGTTTTAGTGCTGCTTCCACTATTTCCTTTTGTCTTTTGCTTAATCCATTCATTTAAACTTCCATGTTAGTTATCATTCACTAACATAATATCACAAAAAAATAATCTGTCAACCCTGAATAACAAAATTAATTGGAGAATTTTTGAGAAAAGCTGGAATTTTTGTTTTAATGGTGGAAGAAGGAGGGCAGATGAGAAAAATATTTATTACATTGTCTCTCGTTTTACTGGTGTTTTCTGGCTTTGTTTTTAATGTGTATTCACAGGCCGAAAATCCTGCTCTGGAAACGATGCATTCTATATCCAGCCATACTCTTTACGGGTATGTTAAAGAGCTGTGCAAGGAAAAGTATGGTGGACGACTGACCGGCACAAAGGGCTTTAATCTTGCTGCTGAGTGGGTAATTTCCCATTTTAAGAAATGGGGACTCAAACCAGCAGGAGACAATGGAAGCTATCTTCAGGCCTTCAAAAATCCATACACCCTCATTCTTCCAGGTGATGAAGCGTATTTACACATCCCTATCGGTAATAAACACGAAATTCTCAAATTTTACAGGCTCGAGAAGGATTTTATCCCGGGATCTACTTCTGATACCGGTGAAGTTACAGCAGAGGTTGTTTATGTAGGGTATGGTATAACTGCCCCAGAGCTTGGATATGATGACTATAAGGATGTTGATGTAAAGGGTAAAATCGTACTTATGGAAAGGGAAGTTCCGATTTCCCCTGATAAAGAACCAGATGAATTCAAAAAATGGCGTCCCTATTCCTTTCATCAATATAAGGTGAGGAACGCATGGAAGCATGGGGCGGCAGGAATGCTTTATAACTATCATATAACCAACCCGAATTGTGTTTTTATTAAGGGATTTGTACTTACTTACATAGGTAAGGCTATTCTCGATGATCTATTTACAGGAGCAAAAATCTCACATAAAGAAGCTGTGGCGAAGATTAAAAAGGAAAGAAAGCCATGTTCCTTCAATCTTGGAAAGGTAATGACCATAAAAAACTTCACGGAACACCATCCGGAGGGGGTTGCCTACAATGTGCTTGGTATGATAGAGGGCTCAGATCCCGTCTTAAAAAATGAAGTTGTGGTGGTTAGCGCCCACCTCGATCACGTGGGAAAAAATCCTCTTCTGGTTCCTGGTGCAAATGATAACGCTTCCGGAGTGGCAGTGGTCCTCGGAGTGGCAGAAGCCCTGGCAAAATCTCCGGTAAAACCAAAGAGAACTGTGGTATTTGCTTTATTCGGGGCAGAGGAGCAGGGTGTTAAAGGGTCCGAGTTTTTCCTCAAGCATCCAACTCTTAAAGGAAAGAAAATAGTGGCCTGCTTCAATTCCGATGGAGTTGGTAGGGGAAATAAAATACTTGCGATAGCAGGTAAAAACTATCCTTCCTTATG